>DCIQ01000090.1:9585-10102 GCA_002317435.1 Bacteroidales bacterium UBA1722
TCCTGGGGCACATTCCCGATGGGCGGCCCGTGGCTGGTCCTGCATCAGTGGGAGCACTATGCATTCACCCGGGACACAGAGTATCTGAAGAAGGTTTATCCCACCATAAAGGGTTCCGTAGAATTCATCCTCTCCTTCCTCATAGACGACGGACACGGTCATCTGGTCACGGCCCCCTCCAACTCTCCCGAGAACGCTTACCGCCTCCCGAACGGTGAACAGCACAATTTCACCTACGGAGCCACCATCGACATCGAAATAATAAACGAGCTCTTCTCGGATTACCTTCAGGCGGCACAGATACTCTCCGCAGACACGGAACTGTGCGCAAAAGTCCGTGAGGCCTCGGCCAGACTCCCGAAAGTAAAAGTAGGACAGCGCTACGGCACAGTCCAGGAATGGATAGAAGACTACGAGGAAGTCGAACCCGGCCACAGACACATGTCGCCCCTCTTCGGCCTCCATCCGGGCACCACCATCAGCCCCGAGACCCCGGAACTCTTCGAAGCCGCCAAAA
>DCIQ01000019.1 GCA_002317435.1 Bacteroidales bacterium UBA1722
TGGGGAAATATTTCACCTTCGCAGGGTCGAGGGGGCCGAGCCACTTGTCCCAGTTGAGCCCTTCGGGAACAGGCTGGGCCGGAGCGGTGTATTCCTGGGGGAACGGGGTTCCCTCGAAACGGCCGACGTGGGCCTTCACCTTTATGATTTTTCCGAGCAGGCCCTCACGGGCAACATTGGCTGCGTGGATGAATTCGGCGTCGGACCGCTGCTGGCTGCCCATCTGGAGGATGCGGTTATATTTGCGCACAGCCTTGCACAGCTGTTTCCCTTCGTAGATGGTGAGGGTCATCGGCTTCTCGAGATACACGTCCTTACCGGCCTTGCAGGCGGCTATCGCGATGATGGCGTGCTGATGGTCGGGCACGGCGATGACCACCGCATCGATGTCGGGACGGGCCAGAAGTTCCTGATAGTCCTCGTACATGGCGGGGGCACATTTCTTCATCCCCTTCCCGAGATAGTAATCGTTGACTTTATTGTAGAACCGGTCACGCTTGATGTCATAGACATCACATCCGGCCACCACCTGTACGTCGTCCATCTGGAGGAAACATGAACACAGCCAGTTGGCCTGCTGTCCGAGACCGATGAATCCCATGTTTATCTTACCGTTGGCGGATTTCTTGCCGGATTTCGAAGTGCCGGCGGCAGCAGGTTCCGCTGCCATCAGTGAGGGCGCCATCACGCTCCCGGCCAGTCCGAGGGCTGATGCTTTAAGGAAATTTCTTCTATGCATGTCGTATTGTTTATTGATTATATCTGACCAAACCGGAATCCGGCCGTGAACAAAAATAAACAAATAATCCGCTTCTTCCAAGAATTTCTTATCCCCGCCGGCGAAAGAATTCAGCAAGCCTCTCATTCCGGCAGGAAGTCTTTTCCCCCGGAAGATGAATCGGAGAGCGAAGTATACGAGGACGCTGTAATTCAGGGTAAAGGGCTACTGCCATTCTGCTTTTGAGAAGTAGCCGACAAGTGTATCGATGATGTTCCGTCCGGCGGTTTCGGGAGCCATCGCTTCGGAGAGGTCCATATCTTCAGGGGTTACGGCCAGAAGTTCCCTGAATCCGGCATTCTGCAGGATGCCGTGGTCACGGATAGCGCCGCTCATAAGGAGCACCGGGATATCGCCCGCCCGGCGGAGCACTCCGACGGGACATTTGCCCATCAGGGTCTGGGCGTCTGAACAGCCTTCTCCGGTGATTATCAGATCGGTGCCCGAAAGAAGTTCATCGAACCGGAGCATATCCAACACCATATCGACCCCCCTTTTCAGTTCCGCTCCCAGGAATGCCTTGAATGCGCCGCCCAGCCCGCCGGCGGCACCTGCACCGGGCATATTCCTGACATCGGTTCCGGTCCGGTCAGATATCTCTGCGGCATAGTCCGAAAGTCTCTTTTCCAGTATTTCCACATCTTTCGGCGATGCCCCCTTCTGCGGTCCGAAGATACGGCTTGCACCGCGTGCACCGACAAATGGATTGTCGACGTCGCAGGCTACGGTGAATTTCAGTCCGCGGGCCTTTTCCAAGAATCCGGGCACTTCCACCATCCCGCGTCCCCCGTCATTCGTGGCACTGCCGCCCAAACCTATGATGAATTCAGTACAGCCGTGATCTATAGCGGACAGGATCAATTCTCCAAGACCTCTTGAGGTGGTATTCAGAGGATTCCGTTCCTCCTTTTTCAGAAGGGCGAGACCGCAGGCCGCTGCGGATTCGATGATGGCCAGCCTTCCGGCCATGCCGTATTCCGCTTTTATGGGTCGCCCCAGCGGATCCGATGCGCCGGCACATACTTTCGTCCCCCCAAGCCTCCTTATGACTGCATCCACGGTACCTTCTCCCCCGTCGGCGATTCCTATCCTCACCACCTCGCATCCCGGAAGGACTTTGGAGAGAGCCACCTCTGCCGCCCCGGCGACATCCAAAGAGCTGAGACAGCCCTTATATGAGTCAAAAGCGAGCAGAATCCTGTGAAGTTCCATAATGTGCAGAACTGAAAAAAGACGACTCACTCAATCTGACAGGCCGGGAAATAACTCCCGTCCAGACCGATAGTCATTTTCCGGTTATCCCATTCCATACTTCCTTCATACTTCTGCCGATTCTCATCCATCCAGGAGAATGCCCATGAAAAGCCGTATTGCACCGATGATCGGGAAACCGGTGACCAAACTCCCTTCAGGGTGAACACCAGCCGGCCGGCGGTATCTATCTCACCGGAGCGTTCTTCCCATGTTCTGGTATCCGAATAATAAAGGAGAGTTGCAGACTTCCCGGCCCCGGCATCAACATAGACATCCACCAGATTACCGGCGGCATAGTTCGTACCTATCCATCTGGTTCCGGCGATATCCCCGTAGGGAGGATTGTCATAAGAGCAGGATACCAAAAGGAAGAACAGAGCCAGTGAAAGAAGACTTCGTTCCATCAAAGTCTATTTGAAATGCCTGTAATCCTTCTTCGTGTCCCTGCGCCATATCTGTATGGCATCTTCATAAGTCTCGGGAGGAACATAGGCTTCACCTTCGGGCTTTCTTTCGAGATGTATCGCACCCTTCCGGCAGACACTCACACATAGACCGCAGCCCATACACTCCGGCTTGTCGATGTGCATCTTCCCGTCCTTGCCTTTCTTTATGACACCGAAGGGACACTTGTTCGCACAGGCGCCGCAGGCTCCGCACTTGTCTTCGTCGATGACGCTGAAATAGTTCGCCCACAAATCCTTGGACGGTCCGGGAAACCATTTCTTGAGAGCCATCATCCCGCAGCCGCACATACAGCAGGAACAGATGTTCTCGCCGTCCTGCGAGTTGGTCACGTTTATGATACGGCCGTCCTTTTCCCCTTCGCGCAGGATGGCCAGAGCCTCATCCCTGGTGATATACCTCCCGAACTTGTTCTCGGCATAGAAGGTGGCATAGTCATCGGTCATTATACAGGTCTCGAGAGGATGCTTGCAGGGATTGTTCGGCTTGTACTGATCCATCAGGCGGCACAGACAGGTCCCCACGGCGAACACCTTATGCCTGTCGAGAATCTGTTCTATGTCTTCGTATGGGGCTACGACAGAACCCTCCACATATTCCGACCTCATCGGGATACTGCGGTAAAAAGGCATCGTCTGACTCATCCGCTTACCGAATCTGGACGAAAGCATGTATGCGAAAAGGGGGTACAGCCACTTGTTGTTCGGGTTGGTCACCTGCCACTCCAAAATACCCAGCACGAAGGGATGCTGCTCGTATTCATCTTCCCCGCCGAGACGGTGACGGCGGAAAATCTGTCCTTTGCGGGCCATTCTCTCCAGTTTTTCGGCAGCCTCTTCCACCGTGATGCCGTTCTTTTCCGCATACATGGATGGGGTCTGATACCCTTCCGCCATCGCCAGGTAATCACGGCAGTCCTCCTCCGTGAAAATCTGCTTCATCAGATGCTTGTCCGCCCCGAGAAAGGATTTCGGAAATCCGAATCCGAGTTCGTCTATCCTGGCGTTGAGTTTGTCGTAGATGCTCATAAGTCAAATGTCATTTTCGAGTTATTTTCTCCGAGACCAGCCCCGCGAGATATCTGCAGAAATCATCCATCCCCTCACCCGTGCGGGCCGAAAGCGGGAAGATACGGAGCGAGGAATTGAGAGCGCCCACATTGCGCGCAAGCGCATCGAAATCGAAATCGAAATAGGGGGCGCAGTCGATTTTGGTCACCATCAGCGCCCGGCAGACCGAGAACATCAGAGGGTATTTTATCGCCTTGTCATCCCCTTCCGGAACGCTCAGGAGCATCGAGGGAAGGTCTGCACCCAGGTCGAATTCCGCCGGGCAGACCAGATTACCGATATTCTCGATGATGACGATATCCAGTTCGTCCAGAGGGAGTTTCTCCAGTGCCTTCATAATCATAGGAGCATCCAGATGGCAGTCCCCGCCGGTACGGAGCTGGACTACCGGCACCCCGCGTGTCTGCATCTTCTGCGAATCCACGGTGGATTCTATATCGCCTTCTATGACCCCGATTCTGAAACCGGATCCGAGACGGTCCAGCACGGAGAGGATGAAGGTGGTCTTGCCGGCCCCCGGGGAGGACATTATGTTCCACAGGAAGAATTTCTTCTCTGCGGCGAGTTTCCTCACCTGGTCCGCCATCTGCTCGTTATCCTCGAGGATACACTGTTTCAAATCTATGTACTCCATATCCTAAAAAATTTCTATTCCCACTATTCTAAGTTCCCTCCCCGTCTCCAGTTCTCCCTTCACACAGCCGCACCCCGGGCAGTGCGACTCCTGTATGTTCTTGACATCCAGTTCATACACGTGTCCGCAGTCCCGGCACCTGACAGTCGCGGGGATGATATTGATTTCGATTTTCGCGCCTTCGGCAATGGTGCCCTCAGCGACGTAATCCCAGTATTTCTGCACGATCTCCGGAATGTAGTCCCGCAGCTGCCCCACCTCGAGGACCACCCTCGAAACGCCTTCCGCGCCCGCCTGGGCCGCCTTGGCCGATACGGTCCTGAAAATGCTTTTCGTAAACGGGAGTTCGTGCACTTCTTCAACTTCTGGTCAGTTCCCGCAAATATACAACACTTCGGCATTTTTTCCATCAGAAGCACCTATGTTTGAAACAGAATACTGAAGAATCCTGTGGTACCGCCTGCCGACCCTCCGGAGGGAGGAATGCCGTGCATTGTCCCCCTCGCACCGGAGCCCTGCAGTGTGCACGACCCCTGTCCGGAGACCTTTCTGATAGGGCACACTGCACATTGTGCCGTCAATGCACCGGCCGAATGTCCGCCAGTCAGAGACGCAGGCGTGAACAGAAACAGTCGCGGCGTACCCGGAGGACGGGAACACAACCCGACAATCACCTGACGGCGTGATGTGGCTGCAAAGCGTTTCTGCAAATATCGCAGAGGCTGACCAAAAAGCCTCTGAAAATCAGTAAATCTCTATAAGCACTGCCGAATTGGATTCGAG
>DCIQ01000042.1:0-5316 GCA_002317435.1 Bacteroidales bacterium UBA1722
GACATAATGGTCCGTGCAGGGAACTTGCCGGTGCCAACTGCACCCATTATCTGAATGATCCTGACACTGACAGGGTTCTCGGAGCTCTCAGAAAAGCCGGCATCTCAAACCGTGAGGGTGACCGGGTGAAGGTCGTTTTCGTTCCCTCCTACCTGACCGGTGATGATGGTATCTTCAATCTTACGTATTATGAACTGCTGCCGGGAATGGATCTGACCGTGTTCCCTTCATATTACGAACCTTGGGGATATACCCCTCTGGAATCCATAGCATTCGGTGTGCCTACGGTCACCACATCCCTGTCCGGATTCGGCGTATGGGTGAATGAGAAGTGTGATATGGGACATCCTTCCGTCTCGGTAGTATTCAGAAATGATGACAATTATGACGCAGTGGTGGAAAATATCAGCGGTCTTGTCGCGGAACTTGCCTCAGCTGAACCTGCAGAGTTGAATTCGATGCGCAAGAATGCGCTCAAGATCTCCAAAGTGGCTCTTTGGGATGTCAATATCGATTACTATAAGGAAGCATACACCAGGGCGCTGTTTAAGGTGGCTGAGAAAAATTTAACTTTCAAGTATCAGTCGGAAGATGTCGATGACAGCCGTATGGAAGTGGCCCGTCCGTCCTGGACCAGTGTCCTCGTGGGACGTAAGCTGCCTCAGAGACTGGAATCTCTGGATATCATCTCCAAGAATCTGTGGTGGTGCTGGAATCAGGAGGCCATAGATCTGTTCGAGAGCATCAATCCTAAATTGTGGCAGGATGTCCAGAAAAATCCTATCGCCCTTCTGGACAGGCTGACCTTGGGTGATTATAAGAAACTGGAGAAGGATGCCGGCTTCGTGGAGAGACTGAATGCAGTGGCTGCCATGTTCGCCGGATATATGGAAGGGAAAAAGAATCGTCCGTCCCCTTCGATAGCATACTTCTGTATGGAGTATGGCCTGGACCCGTCCCTGAAGATATATTCGGGAGGTCTCGGAATCCTTGCCGGCGATTATCTGAAGGAATCCAGCGATATGGGCGTCAATATGACCGGTATAGGTCTGCTTTACAGATACGGATACTTCAATCAGAAACTTACGGCTCAGGGAGATCAGGTATCCGACTATGTGCCCCAGGACTTCATGAAGATACCTGCCACGCCGGTACGGGATGCCGAAGACAAATGGGTTACGGTTTCGGTGGCCATGCCGGGACGTAATGTGTATGCCCGTCTGTGGAGAGTGGATGTAGGACGTACGGAGTTGTATCTTATGGATACCGACTTCGAGGACAATCTTCCCGAGGATCGTCAGATAACTTATAACCTCTATGGAGGTGACTGGGAAAATCGTTTGAAACAGGAACTTCTCCTCGGTATAGGTGGTATCAGAGTACTGCGTGCCCTCAATATTCACGCCGATATCTACCACTGCAATGAAGGTCATGCCGCATTCACCGGGCTCGAAAGACTCAGGGAATATATCCAGAACGATAACCTTACTTTCGCAGAAGCCCTGGAACTGGTACGTGCTTCATCGCTGTTCACTACGCATACGCCGGTACCTGCAGGACACGATGCCTTCGACGAGGATATGCTCCGTACATATCTGACACATATCCCTCCCAAACTGAAGACTAACTGGAACACCCTTATGGGGCTTGGGAAGATAAATCCGGGGGACAGGAACGAGAAATTCTCGATGAGTTATCTCGCTTCCAACATATCACAGGAAGTGAACGGTGTCTCCTGGCTGCACGGGAAGGTGTCCCAGGATATTCTCTCACCCCTTTGGCCGGGATATCTGCCTGAAGAACTTCATGTGGGCTACGTTACCAACGGCGTGCACTACCCCACATGGACCGCTTCCCAGTGGAAGAATGTTCATGCACGTGTATTCGGTGACGAGTTCAAGACTCACCACTATGACAAGAAATGTTTTGAAGGAATCTATAACGTGGAGGATTCCGAGATATGGAGCATCAGGACGACTCTGCGCAAACGTCTTATCGCTGAAGTGAAGAGGCGCATCTCGAATCCTGTCGATACCAATCACTATTCTCCGCAGCAGCAGGTGAAGATATGCGATACTCTTCGTGACGATGTTCTGACCATAGGATTCGCCCGCAGATTCGCCACATATAAGAGAGCCCATCTCCTCTTCCGGGATTTGGACAGGCTGAACCAGATAGTGAACAATCCCGAACATCCCGTTCAGTTCCTCTATGCCGGAAAGGCTCATCCTGCAGACAAGGCAGGTCAGGATCTCATAAAGAGGATAGTGGAGATATCCAAGATGCCGCAGTTCATCGGCAAGATAGTGTTCGTTCCGAACTATGACATCAATTTGGCCAAATTCCTGGTTCAGGGCGTGGATATCTGGATGAATACTCCTACCCGTCCTCTGGAGGCTTCCGGGACATCCGGAGAGAAGGCCGTGATGAACGGCGTGATGCATTTCTCCGTTCTCGACGGATGGTGGGTGGAAGGTTATCGGGAGAATGCCGGATGGGCGCTTCAGATGGAACGTACATACGATGATCAGAACTACCAGGACGAACTGGATGCTGCCACCATCTACAATATGTTCGAAAATGATATCACGGTCAAGTTCTATGATGTGGATGCGGAACTGGGTTATTCGAAGTGCTGGGTGGGCATAATTAAGAACACCATCGCCAAGGTGGCTTGCAACTTCACCACCAACAGGATGATGACGGATTACCTCGAAAGATATTATCTTCCTCTGTTCTGCAGGACGCAGAAGTTGCTTGCTGACGAGTATGCCATGGCCAGGGAGATAGCGTTCTGGAAGAAGAAGGTGCGTCGCGGATGGTCGCAGATTCAGGTGATGGATTTCACTCGTCCTACTGATGCCAACGCCAAACTGATGCTTGGAATCAACAATCACTCGGAAATCACTGTCTTCATAGGTGATCTCGCCCCTGAGGATGTGGGAGTCGAAGTGGTAGTTGCCGTCGTGGACGGGAAAGGAAAATATCACGTACATCACCATGTCTCATTCAAATTGGTGTCATTTGATAAAGGTACGGCGGTATATGCTGCTGATTATGTTCCGGACTCTACCGGTGCATATCAGCTGGCGGTGAGAATCTATGCCAAGAATGACATGCTGCCGCACCGTCAGGATTTCGAGCTGGTTAAATGGTTGTAGCAGCCACAGGATTTTTTGACGGGGTACATACCGGGCATAAGGCAGTATTGCAGGCCGTCAGGGATACATCCGTGCAGATGGGAGCAGGAAGTGCCATAATCACTTTCTGGCCCCACCCGCGGAATGTGCTCCAGCAGGATGCATCTTCATTGAGACTGCTGAACTCCATCGATGAGAAGAAATCTCTTATCAGACAGTCAGGAATAGATGAAGTGTACGTGGTTCCTTTTACTAAAGATTTCAGCAGGATGACCGCTCCTGACTTCATCAGGGAATATCTGATAGGAAAATTCGGAGTCACGGCTCTGGTAGTGGGATACGACCACCGTTTGGGCAGCGAAAATCCTACCCGTGAAGAACTCGCTTCCATCGCCGTGGAATGTGGACTGAAGGTGGTACAGGTGGAAGAGGTGGACTGTAATGGGGCTCCTGTGAGTTCTACCAAAATCAGAAAACTGATCGAAGCGGGGGATGTGGCGGCAGCGGCCCGCCTGCTGGGATATTCCTATCGGCTGCACGGTGTGGTGGTAAGCGGCGACAGGATAGGGAGGACCATCGGATTCCCTACAGCCAATATCCAGCTTTATGAACCGTTGAAGATTCTTCCCGGGAATGGCGTATATAGTGTGAAGGTGACTTTTCAGGGGAAGAATTATGTCGGAGTCTGCAATGTAGGGGAGAGACCTACGGTGGCCAGCGGAAAACACCGTACCGTAGAGACATATATTCTGGATTTCGATGAGGAAATATACGGATTGGATTTGAATCTGGAATTTATGGAGAAGATACGTGATGAAATCAGATTCGACTCCCTCGAAGAGCTGAGACGCCGGATATCCAAGGATGTGGAGAGTGTCACCTGTGCCGGTCTGCGCTGCTGTGTGTAGGGGATATTCAGATAGCTTTACCTATTTTTTGAATAGTTTATAAAATTTATTATTTTTGTGTCCGGATGAGGGTCCCGTATGAACGGGATTCTTTTTTGTTTTACTTAACACTTTTGTATATGCCTGATATTCACTATGTAACTGCTGAAGGGCTGGAGAAGCTGAAAGCGGAATTGGCGAAACTGGAAAGCCAGAGACCTGTCATCTCCAAACAGATAGAGGAAGCCCGTGCACAGGGTGATATTTCTGAAAATGCGGAATATGATGCAGCCAAGGAAGCCCAGGGGCTTCTCGAACTAAAGATAACCAAACTGGAGACCACTATCGCCAATGCACGCATCATCGATGAATCCAAGATTACCACTGATCAGGTTCAGATGCTTACCAAGGTCAAGATAAGAAATCTTGCGAACAAGGCCGTGATGGAATATACCATCGTCGGAGAGAGCGAAGCGAATCTCCGTGAAGGGAAGATGGCTGTCAGCACCCCTATTGCCAAGTCACTCCTTGGCCACAGAGTCGGCGATGTCGTCGAAGTGAGCGTGCCTTCCGGTGTGATGAAATTCGAAGTGCTCTCAATCTCATTATAGCCATGGCTTCTGTATTTTCCCGTATTGCCGCAGGCGAAATCCCTTCCTATAAGGTAGCGGAGAGCGAGCGTTACTATGCGTTTCTGGATATCGCCCCGATGAAGAAGGGGCACACTCTGGTCATTCCCAAGATGGAGACTGACTATATCTTCGACCTTCCGGAGGAGGAATATGCCGGGCTGTGGGAGTTCGCCGGGAAGGTGGCTCTGGCAGTGAAGGCGGCCATCCCCTGCAAGAGGGTGGGTGTCGCAGTCCTCGGGATGGAAGTCCCTCATGCCCATATACATCTCGTTCCGCTCGAATCGGAGGCGGATATGGATTTCAGAAAGGAAAAACTCTCCCTTTCCGTGGAAGAATTCGCTCAGACCGCCGCTTCCATAGCGGCCGAATACGAAAAAATCACTCGATTAACCAAATGAAAAAAGTCTTTCTTGTCGCCGCTGTGGCGATGGCTGTGTTGTCCTGCAGCTCAAACCGAAAAAGTGTGATAACCGTAGATGCCGCCGGTACGGCGGACAGTACTCAGGTTATAGTTTATAAATTGGCTGTCAGCCACCTGATAGCGATGGATACCCTTTATGTCAAAGGGGGAAAGGCGTCATGTGACGTGACTGTGGCTCCTTCCGCTCCCGATTTCTTCTATCTGGAGATGAACGGACGCAGGATAGCCTCGTTGAT
>DCIQ01000042.1:5467-13371 GCA_002317435.1 Bacteroidales bacterium UBA1722
CAGAAAGCCGGTAACGAAGAACTCAGGTCCGCGCTTGCCACGGAGATCAGCCGCTCGTTCGTGGAATTCAAGAAATCATCATTCAAACGTATCCTTTCGAATCCTGCCTCCATGACGGACATTCCTGTCCTGTTCAGGAAAGTTTCCTCATCACTGCCGGTATTCGGGGACGTGAATGATGCCATAATCATGCAGAAAGTTTATGATACGTTGAGTGTGCTCTACCCGGAATCACCTTATGTGGCTTCCCTGCTGAAAGAGATAACCGCCCGCAAGAACAATATCCGTCTGGCGGATCATCTTTCGAGGGCTCAGGAAGTTTCGTATCCCGACATCGTCCTGCCTGACATTTCCGGTGAGGAACGCTCTCTGACGTCCCTTCAGGGGAACGTCGTGATGGTCATTTTCTGGTCTGTCGCACAGGAGAACTCTTCAGTGATGAATGCCGAACTGAAAGAAATATACAGCAGGTATCACTCTTCCGGATTCGAAATTTATCAGGTGTCTCTGGATACGGACAAGACAGCGTGGGCCACATCCATAAAGGGACAGTCACTGCCTTGGACTTCCGTGATAGATACGCGCGGGGCCGCTTCCATCTATGCTGCCCTGTATAGTGTCCAGACCATACCTTCGATGTATCTTATAGGACGCGACGGGTCTTTCAAATGTAAGAACATATTCGAGAAGGCCCTTCTGGAGAAAAATATTTCATCCGCACTATAGTTCCCCCGATTCCCGGAAGATCGCTATGGCAGTTCTGGATATAATCATTCTGGTCGTCCTCGGACTATGTGTGCTGATAGGTGCCATACATGGACTCATAAGACAGTTCGGTTTTATAGTCGGACTGTTTCTCGGCATCTGGCTCGCATGCAGGTTTTCGTCACCTCTGGCCGGGTATATGGCATCATGGATACACGCCTCAGAGCAGGTCGTCAAGGTAATCGCTTTCGCCTTGATACTGATTCTCACTGTATTGGGCATGTCACTGCTGGGGCGTATGCTTGAAAATGTGTTTGCTTCCGCCGCTTTGGGATGGCTGAACAGAATCTGCGGTGCGGTTTTCTCCCTTCTGGCGGGAGTGATGTTTCTGGGTGTGGTTTTCCTGATGCTGGAATATGTGGATCATAATTGGTTTTCTTTCATGGATGACAAGGTGTGGTCCGAATCCAAACTTGCGGGGCCGGTAATCGAGATATGTGAAAATATATTTCCTTATCTGAAAAAAATGTAGCCCTTGATTCACTTGGAAATTATATGAACCGGCAGGGAAAGTAAATCCCTGCCGTTTTTTTTTAATGATTCCTTATGTGTATTCCAAAAAAAATCTGTCAGAATGCCGTGTCGCAAAAACCGTAAAACTATCGGTCTTTTTTTACGGAAATGACATCTTCTTTCCGGAGATTTGTTCCCAAAAAACAGAGGAAAAATGTTCTGGAATCTGAATGGAATCGATCAAGCGTTTGCTTTTGGCAACGGGTCACGGAGAGCGCGTCTGCCCCGGGTTGCGGTATTGACAGTGTACTTTATGTCACTGGCGGCCGGAGTGGCCGTCAGTCTGCTTCCTTTCTTGGCCTGAATCTTAAATTTATCGGTGGAGGAAGCGGAATGAGAAGGAATATGAGAAGATGTATGGTGAGACAGCACGATGACAGTGACTGTGCTGCTGCTTGTCTCGCTTCGGTGTGTGCATTTTACGGTAGGTACCTGCCGCTGACGGAGATCAGGGACATGTGCGGTACTACCGTGTCAGGTACCAATGCGCAGGGGATGGCTGAGGCGGCGGCCTCACTGGGATTTTCCGCCTGTGCCGTGAAAGCGACGGAAAAGAGTTGGGAGGCCGTTTCATCCCTGGACCTTCCCGTGATAATCCATTTCGAGAAGGACAACGGGTGGCTCCATTTTTCCGTGTTGTACAGGTGGTCCGCTTCCGGTGTGCAGGTGATGGACCCTCAGGATGGGAGGATGATATGGATGAGCGAGGAGGATTTCATGAGGCAGTGGAGCGGGTATGCCGTAGTCCTCACCCCGGGGGAAGAATTTCGCCGGGAGGACAGGACGGTGGATGTGAAGAAGCGCTTTTCCGGCATAGTCAGGATGAACTTGAAGGATATTCTTCCGGCCCTCGCGGGAGCGGCGGTGTATATTCTGATGGGCGTGAGCATTTCGGTTTATCTCCAGAGGATAGTGGATGACGTTCTGGGTAGAGGGGATACCGGACTTCTGAAGCTGTTCGTATCCGCTTTCGGTCTGATGCTGGTCCTGCTGCCGGTGATAGGGTATCTGAAAACCATGTTTCTGGTCAGATCCAGTCTTGCGACGGATCATTTTCTCGTATTGGGGTATCTCAGGAGGCTGCTTTCTCTCCCGGTGCGCTTTTTCTCGGTCAGAAATACCGGGGAACTGCATTCCCGGATAAAGGATGCGTACCGCATCAGATCGTTCATATCGGTAAGGCTTATGATGATATGCGTCTGTGCGGGTACGCTGGCCGTTTCTCTGACCATGATGTTCGTCTATAACATGAAAATGGCGCTTATGGTTCTTGTTTATATTCCGGCATATTGTCTCGTATATTTCATTTCCGATCGTGTGAACAGGAGAATAAACCGGAGTGTGATAGAGAAATCGGCGGATTTCGACGCTCTCGACGTGGAGGTGATAACCGGAGCCAGAACCGTCCGGTATTACGGTTGGGAGGATGTGTTCATGAAGAGAATCGAAGCCCGCTATTCGGAATTCCTGCGGGAGAATTTCAGAAGCGGCCGTGCGGGCACCATGTTCGCAGTGGCCTCGGAATGGGTCAGCAGAGTGCTCGTCTTTACCATAATGGCGGCAGGTGCGGTGATGGTCGGCCGGGGAGCCCTTACTGTGGGGGAACTGGTCTCCTTTTTCAGCATGGCATCGTTCTTCACTACCCCTGTGGCCTCTCTCATAGAGAGTAACGATGAGATAACCCAGGCTGGAATATCGGCGGAAAGACTTTTCGAGGTGATGGACCTTCCTGCCGAGGAGGATGGAAACGGAACGGAGCAGGTGCCTGCGGAACCGTGTGAGATCGTGGGGGAGAACATCTCCTTCGCATTCCCGGGCGGCAGGAAGATTATGGAGAATTTTTCTTTCGTATTGCGCCCCGGCGCAATAAATGCTCTTGCGGGACCGAACGGATGCGGGAAGAGTACACTGGCCATGATGCTGATGTGCGGTTGTTCTCCTTCGTGCGGGCGGATAACGGCCGGAGGAACCGACATCAGGAACTTTTCCCTGAAAGACTGGAGGCGGTTTGTCGCTATCGCTCCGCAGAATCCCGACCTTTTCAGGGGGACCATTCTGGACAATATCGTTCCGGATGAGACTGAACCCGATTATGAAAAAATAGTGCGGCTCTGCACTGAAGTGGGACTTTCGACACTTCTGGCGCATAGCCCGGAAGGGATTATGACGGATGTGGGTGAAGGAGGATGCCGGCTTTCCGGCGGTGAGAAGCAGAAAGTGTCCCTCGTGAGGGCTCTATATCGGAATCCGCAGGTGCTTATTCTGGATGAGGCGACATCTTCTGTGGATGAAGGGAGCCGGGACAGGATACTTGTGCTCCTGAAAAGATTGGCCTCTTCGGGAAAGAATATAATAATGATAACGCACGATGAAACTTGCCTGACTGCAGCGGACAGAATCATCGATGTGGGTATCCGATAAATCAATTAACAACAATTAAAACTACTATCATGAAAAAGAATGATTCAGTGAAGTGTGGGGGATTCGTAGTGTTGTCCCCTTCGGCAGCTATGGAGGTTTCAGGCGGACAATTGTCCAAAGTCATTGCGATCGCGGAGGCTATTTGTGATTTCTTTGCGGATATCGTCGATTTCGCAAGCGGTTTCGCTCGTGGGTTCCAACGCGGATATCAGGATTATTGTAAATAGTAAACTTGTATGTCATGAAAAGAGAGAACAAGTATTTTACGGTAATCTCCGGTTCAGAGGCCATGACCGTGGACGGAGGCAGCAAGGTGAGCGACGCGGCTGAGATAATCGGTTATCTGGTCGGGAAATGGGTGGCCATTATGAAAAACCGCAGCAAGGAACGGTATGCCGAAGCTTATAGATAGATCCTGATCGGTTCGTTGTTTGGAAGTCCGACTTGTAATAAGTGCCGAAATCATTTTTTATGATTCCGAAAGGGAGCCGGACTTCCTTTCTATATGGATAAATTCTATATATTTGCGAGATATAGTGAAGCAAGTTATTTTTCGAGATTCACTTAGTGATTGTGGGAAACGGTTTGGTATGATTTTATCGGTTACTTGACGATTGCTTGGTCGAACCGGGCTGGAGTTATTATGAAAAGATTTGTATTTATTGCGGCGTCGATTTGTTTGGCATTCCTGCAGGATTCTGTTCTGAATGCTCAGGATGAAGTATGGACTTTGGAGAAATGCATAGAATATTCCTGGAAGAACAATCTCCAGATACAGCAGCAGGCACTCTCTGTAGAGACTAATGAGAATCTCCTGAAAAAGTCGAAACTGGACTATATTCCCAGTTTCAGTGCGGGCATCAATGAGAATCTGAACTGGGGACGTTCCGTGGACCTCAAGAATCTGGAGATCATCAAGAATTCCCTGTCCACCAGCACGAATGCCTCCTTGAGTGCGTCCATTATGCTGTTCGACGGACTGTCGAAAATCTATTCTCTGAAAGGAAATGAACTCAATGTCTCCATTTCACTTCAGGAAGTGGCGCGGCTGAAGAATGAGATGTCCATCCAGATAACTCAGTCGTATCTTCAGGTCCTGCTTGCCAGACAGATGCTCCAGACTTCTCTGGAGAACCTCGAATCGATTCAGAATCAGAGGGACAGGACGAAAGTGCTGGTGGATGCCGGCAGCCAGCCCTATTCGGCGCTTCTGGAGATGGAAGCCCAGCTGTCGTCAGAGCGGGTGCAGACGGTTACCCACTCCAGCACCTTGAAGACCAACATTCTCACTCTGACCCAGCTTCTGGATCTGGAGAACGGAACGGATTTTAATGTGTACATCCCTGAGGATGCGGTTCTGGATGCCTGCATCGCGATGTATCACGCCGATGCCGTGGATGAAGTATATGCTGAAGCTCAGCGGCTTCCTGTAATCAGGGGGGCTGAACTGTCGCTTGAGAAGAGCCGCATAGACCTCAAAAGCGCCAAGGGGAAATATTATCCTACACTCTCATTCTCGGCTTCCTACGGAGCTTATTACACTTCCACCTCCAAGGACAAGTCCGGTCAGTATATTCCGTTTTTTGACCAGATAAAGGACAATATCAATCCCAGTGTGGGATTCGGACTGAGCATCCCTATTTTCAACAACTATACCGTGGCGACCAACGTGAAGAATGCCGCTCTCGAAGTGAAACGACAGGAACTCGAACTCCGCTCCCGTCATAATGAACTCTACAAGGAGGTCCAGCAGGCACTCGTGGATGCCGACTCCTTCTATGAGAAGATGCAGGCGGCAGAGGTGAATCTCCGTTCCATGACAGAGTCTTTCCGTTATACCGAAGAGAAATTCAATGTGGGTGCCGTGAACAGCACTGACTATATCGTCTCCAAGACCAATCTGCTGAAAGCCCAGTCGGAATATTACCAGACCAGGTTCCAGTTCGTTTTCCAACTCAAAATAATAGATTTCTATAAAGGAATGCCCATCAAACTCTGAATATGGCCAAGAAGAAAAACAACACCAGACTTTGGCTGACCCTTTCGGGTGTGGCCGTCATCATCGTTCTGATACTTATAATCCGCCTCAATGGTGACAAGGGAGCGGAAGTGGATATGGGATATCCGCAGATGCGGAGCATCACCGAGGTGATACCGGCCAACGGGAAGATTCATCCGGTGACTGAAGTCAAGATCAGTCCGGACGTCTCGGGTGAGATAGTGGAACTGAACGTGAAGGAAGGGGATCATGTGAAGAAGGGTGACCTGCTTATCAAGATCAAGCAGGATGTATATATATCCACCAGGGACAGGATGGAAGCTTCGTTGAATTCTGCCAGGGCGCAGTATCAGCAGCAGGAAGCTTCGTACAGGAAATCCGAACTCAATTTCCACAGGAATGAGAAACTGTACGCGCAGAAGGCGATATCCCAGGCTGAATATGAGACGGCCCAGTCGGAATATCTGGTGGCCCGGGAACAGTTGAATGCCTGTAAATTCAATATAGGAAGTGCCGAGGCGTCCCTGAAGGAGGCACAGGAGAATCTGGTCAAGACTACCATCTACGCCCCTATGGACGGAGTGGTGTCGAAGCTCAGTGTGGAAAAGGGAGAACGAGTGGTAGGTACTTCCCAGATGGCAGGTACGGAGATGCTCCGCATCGCGGACATGGAGGTGATGGAAGTGGTGGTGGATGTAAATGAAAATGATATTATCCGCCTGAAACTCAAGGACACTGCCTCGATAAGTGTGGATGCTTATCCGGGAAGGACATTTACCGGTGTGGTGACCAGAATAGCCAATTCGTCGAAAAATATAGATGCGACCACCGATCAGGTGACCAACTTCGAAGTCAGGGTGGTTATTCTGGCCTCCTCATATTCTGATCTTATCGGAGAGGGGAGGATTCCTTTCCGTCCGGGGATGTCCGCATCGGTCTCCATAGAGACCATGACCAAGGATGGTATTCTGACGGTTCCCCTGCAGGCGGTTACCGCCAGAAAGAATCTTTCTGACTCTGTCAGCGTCACCGGAGAATATGTGTTCGTGGTAAATGACAGCACTATGTGCGTCACGGCCGTGCCCGTGTGCTCGGGTATCCAGGATATCGATTTCATAGAGATTACTCAGGGACTGTCCCTGACAGATCATATCGTTACCGGACCGTATTCAATGATACTCAAGACTCTGGAGAACGGGGACCTGGTCCGCAAGTCGGACGGAGAGAAAAAAACGGAAAAGGAAGAGGAGTCCGTTACGGTAAGTTTCTCTAATTGATAGCTTATGATGAAAGACGACAGAAAACTCATACTCCTTTTGGAGACTTCTACGGTGCGGTGTTCGGCCGCACTTTCTGCGGATGGGGAGATAATCGGATACAGGGAGACTTCCGAACCCAGAGCCCATGCCGCTTCTCTGGCTCCTTTCGTAAAGGAACTGCTTGAAGAGGCAGGGGTTGATTTCGGGATGCTCGATGCTGTGGCTGTCAGCGGAGGCCCGGGTTCCTATACGGGACTGCGGGTGGGGGTGTCCACCGCCAAGGGGATATGTTTCGGTTCTTCCAGACCCCTGATAAGCGTGGGGACACTGGAGCTTTTGGCCTATCAGGCTCTCGCTTCAGGTGCCGTCACCTCCGGCTCTCTTATAGTGCCGATGGTGGATGCCCGCAGGATGGAAGTCTATACCTGTCAGTATTCATCAGAGTGTGAACCCCTGTCCGATTGCGAAGCGAAGATTCTGGATGCAGACAGTTTCGTGCAGGAATCCTCATTATATCGGAATATGGTTTTCATCGGTGACGGTGTGGAGAAGTATCGTCAATTCCTGGTTGATACGGATCTTTCGGGGAGATTGGCCGGATGTACATTTCTGGAGACGTGCCCTGACGCGAAGGCGATGGCGATACCTGCCCTGAAAAAACTTGAGGCGGGCATCTTCGAAGATTCCGCTTATTACGAGCCTTTCTATCTGAAGGAGTTCGTGGCCGGAGTGTCAAAGAAGAGCGTGCTCTGACGTGACCTTATAGGTAAAACTCTGTTCGGACATAGATGTTTTGTGTCCAAAGGGAAAATCCTATGTTGAATGGCCGCCCCGCCTTCAGCCCCTCCGGAGAACTGCTGTGACCGCTGAAGCGAAAGTCCTCCGGAGGGATTGAAGGCGGGGCTGTGAGGATGCTGACTTTTTAAGCTGTAACTTCCGCTAAAGCA
>DCIQ01000138.1:0-16561 GCA_002317435.1 Bacteroidales bacterium UBA1722
CAGTTGAGCCGTGCCGTAGAGACCCGCGGCGGGAACAAGCGTCCCCAGTTGAGTGACCTCCGTGAGTCCGGAGCCATCGAACAGGATGCCGATATAGTGATGTTCATCCACCGTCCCGACTATTATGGAATGACCGATGATGATGTTTCCAAGAAGGGGCTGGCCGAAATAATAATCGCCAAGCACAGAAACGGCTCGACGCAGGACGTGAATATGAAATTCATCGCCTCCGAAGCCAAGTTCGTGGATTCCGATGAGGGAGGGTTCGGAGAGATAAGCTTCGCCGATGAGGGGGGAATGGTGACACAGAGGGGTTCCAGGATGAATGGTCTCTCGGATTCGGATATCTCCGGCGAGTTCGACAATCCTCCTGAATTTTCTGACCGTCCGTTCTGACAGATATGAGATATGTTCTCCGTCTTTCCCTGTTGCTGATGCTGGTGCCGGTATTCTGTATGGCCCAGTCCATTTCGGACTGTACCCCTGCCAGGACGGTGCCCGATTCCCTCAGGGCCTTCGATCCGGGGGAGACGGTGAAATATGTGATTCAATACAGATGCCTCGGTATCCGTTCTGACGTGGGGAATGCCAGGATGGTCCTCTCCGAAGCGGAACCGGTAGATGGCAGGGGGGTGTTCCATGCAGTGGCCTCCGGAGAGACGGTGAAGTTTTTCGATGCATTCTTCAAGGTCCGTGACACGTATCAGGCGAAGTTCTTCGCCGATAACGGAAGGTCCATCTGGTTCCATCGGGACATTTATGAGGGGGGCTATATGGTCATCAACGACTGTAAGTGGAACACCGTGACCGATGAGATTTCGGCCAAGGCGGAATATGTCCGTTCCGGCAACAGGATCGACACCCTGCTCGCCGGCCGTCCGTGTACCTATGATTTGATTTCGATGTATTACGCTGCGCGCAATATGGACTGCTCCGATGTGGAGAAAGGGAGGAATTATCCCCTGTCGTTCGTCATCGATGAGGAGATGTACGACATATATTTCCGTTTCGAGGGGAGAGAGGTCAAGAAGGTCCCCAGGATGGGCGCTTTCAGGACCATGAAATTCGCCCTGAAGGTAATCGCCGGGGAGGTGTTCAACGGTGATAATGAGCTGTATCTGTGGATAACTGACGATGATAACAAAATCCCGGTTTGGATAGAATCCCCTGTCAAGGTGGGTTCGGTAATCGGGAGACTTACAGGATATGAAAATCTGAAACACCCTTTAACCAGCAAGTTGGAATGAAAGAAAAGGAAATACGCCATCCCGGGGTGGTCACACAGGTGACGCCGGAATACATCGAGGTCGAATTCATCACCGAATCCGCCTGTGTGCAGTGCCATGCCAGAGGTGTCTGCGGGGCCGCGGATTCCGAGAAGGGTTCCGTTCAGGTACGCAACAGGCTTGCTTACGACTACAGCATAGGCGACCGGGTGGACATCGTCCTCAAAAAGTATCTCGGGATGAGGGCTGTCGTCGTATGTTATGTCATCCCCCTGGTGCTGATTCTGGTATTATTGTTATCTTTGCAGAATGTTACGTGGGGCGAATTGGTGCAGGGTGCGGTTTGTCTGGGAGTCCTGGCGCTGTATTATCTCGGCATTCTGGTCTTCCGTGACAGGATAGAGAAATCGTACGAATTCGTCATCGAACCTGAAAACAGATAACTTTGGTTCTGCGAAGGCAGAACTCGGACAAAATTCAATATTAGCGTATGAGTGATACATTGTTGTTTACCGTACTGACAATGGCTGTCCTCGGGCTCCTGCTCGCTGTGGTCCTGTATTTCGTCGCGAAGAAATTCCGCGTCGAAGAAGATCCCAGGATAGACGAGGTGGAATCGGTTATGCCGGGGGCCAACTGTGGAGGATGCGGTTTCGCGGGGTGCAGGGCTTTCGCCGAGAACGCCGTGATGTCTGAGACCCTGGACGGCATCTTCTGTCCCGTGGGGGGGAATGCCGTGATGAAGAAAGTGGCGGAGAAATTGGGCAGGGAGGTGCAGGAGAAGGCTCCTATGGTGGCTGTGGTCAGGTGTAACGGTACTTGTGAGAACAGACCCCGCACCAGCATCTATGACGGATGTGCCTCCTGCAAGGTGGAGAACGCCCTTTACTGCGGTGACACCGGCTGCCGGTACGGATGTCTCGGCAACGGCGACTGCGAGAGGGCCTGCCCGTTCGGAGCCATCAGGGTGAATCCTGCGACCGGACTCCCCGAGGTGGACGAAAACCTCTGTACCGCGTGCGGAAACTGCGTGAAGGCGTGCCCGAAGGGTATCATAGAACTTCGCACGAAGGGACCGAAGAACCGCCGGATGTACGTCTCCTGTATGAACAGGGAGAAGGGCGGAGTCGCCCGGAAGGCCTGTTCCGCCGCCTGCATCGGCTGCCGCAAGTGTGAAAAGGTCTGCCCCTTCGGGGCAATTACGGTGGAGGATAACCTTTCGTACATCGATTTCACCAAGTGCCGGCTCTGCCGCAAGTGTTTCGATGAATGTCCGACCCACGCCATCAGAGCCGTCAATTTCCCTCCCCGCCCTGCGAAGAGCGCCGCTGCTCCGGCACCTCAGACGGCCGCGGAGGCTGTTGAAAAGCCCGGATTGCCGAAGGCGGAACCGTCAACACCAGAAAAGAAGGAGGAACAGAAATGAGCAAGACGTTCAGAATGGGTGGAGTGCACCCGAATGACCGGAAAATAAGCAATGACTGCGCGATAGAGGTGTTCCCGCTTCCTCGCCGCGCATATATCTCCATGGCCCAGCACCTCGGCGCTCCCGCGACTCCTGCGGTGAATGTGGGGGACAAGGTGAAAACGGGGCAGCTGATAGGCACCCCTTCGGGGTTCATGTCCGCGAACGTCCACTCTTCCGTGTCCGGCACCGTCGCCGCCGTGGAACCTGTCGCCGATCTGGCGGGGAACAAGGTGATGAGCATCGTTATCGATGTGGAGGGTGACGAATGGATGCCGGAGATAGACAGGACCCCGGACATCGTAAGGGAGATAACCCTCGACGGCCCCGCCATCATCAGCAGGATAAAGGATTGCGGTGTCGTGGGACTCGGAGGAGCATCCTTCCCGACCCACATAAAACTCAGCCCTCCTCCGGGCAAGACGGCCGACTGCCTGATTATAAACGGTGCCGAGTGCGAACCCTACCTCACGTCGGACTACCGCATAATGATGGAGCGTCCCGAAGAGATAGTGCTCGGAGCCGTGATAATGATGAAGGCGCTGAACGTGACCAGAGGATATATAGGCATAGAGGATAATAAGCCTGCGGCAATAGAGTCCATGCGGAACGCCGCTTCCGGCTATCCCGGCATCGAAGTGGTGGTTCTCAGGAAGAAATATCCCCAGGGAGGGGAGAAGCAGCTGATAAATGCCGTCACCGGCAGGAGCGTGCCTTCGATGGGGCTGCCCATAGACACGGGTGCCGTGGTGCAGAACGCAGCCACAGCTCTGGCGGTATATGAGGCCGTACAGAAAAACAAGCCTCTGATAGACAATACGATAACGGTTACGGGACAGTGCCTGCCTGAATCTCATAACTGGCTGGTGCGTGTCGGGACTCCTTATTCGGAGATACTCGGTGCTCCCGACGGAATCCCGGAAAATGCCGCCAAGATAATCAGCGGAGGTCCGATGATGGGCAAGGCTGTCGCCAATATCAATGCTCCCACCGTGAAGGCTAACGGAGCTCTTCTGCTGCTTACAGAGGAGCAGACCCGGCGGATGAAATCGTCGAACTGCATCCGCTGCGGCAAGTGTGTGGATGCCTGTCCGATGGGACTGGAGCCCTATCTGCTGAACAAGCTCTCCGGAGCCGGAAAGATGGACGAGCTCGAGGAACATAACGTATATGACTGCATCGAATGCGGCTGCTGCATGTTCACCTGTCCCGCCGGAATCCCCCTTCTGGATCATATCCGTCAGGCGAAAGGCGAAGTCATCAGAATAATGAGAAGCCGTCCTAAGAAGTAAAATTTTCGAAACGACATGAGAAATCTAATAATATCCCCTTCTCCACATATCCACGGCAGAGAAAATACCCGCAGGATAATGGCGGACGTGCTGATCGCACTTTCGCCGGCGATGCTGGTGTCAGTATGGTTTTTCGGACTCTCCGCCATCAAGCTTATACTTGTGGGGGCTGTCACCTGTGCAGGTGCGGAGTATCTTATTCAGAAACATATCCTCAGGCGGGAGTCCTCTGTCAGTGATCTTTCCGCTGTGGTCACCGGTGTCCTGCTGGCCCTTAACCTTCCCCCGAGCGCACCCTGGTGGGTGATGTTCATCGGAGCGTTGATCGCCATAGGTGTCGCCAAGATGACTTTCGGAGGACTTGGACAGAATATCTTCAATCCGGCTCTGGTAGGACGAGTGTTCCTGCTGGTATCCTTCCCCGTGATAATGACCGACTGGTCGGTGCCCCAGGGACTCTTCGGCGGGAGCGTCGATGCCCTCTCCGGTGCCACACCGCTTTCGATGGTCAAGGAAGGCATAGCTTCCGGCCTGACGGTCGAACAGATTTTGGCGCAGAATCCTGATCTCTCGTACGGGCAGATGCTTTTCGCCCGCGTGGGCGGTTCCGCCGGTGAAGTGTCGGCTCTGGCCCTTATCGCCGGGTTCATCTACCTGCTGATTCGCCGGGTCATCAAGCCCACCATTCCCGCGGTGATACTCGGGACTGTTTTCGTGGTGTCCGGAATATTCTGGCTTTCTGACGCTTCACGGTTTACGGACCCCGTGTTCAATCTGCTTACGGGTGGCGTCCTGTTGGGATCCGTCTTTATGGCCACCGATTATGTGACATCGCCGATGAGCACGTCGGGACAGATAGTATATGCCGCAGGAATCGGTCTGCTTACGGTACTTATCCGTTTCTTCGGTTCATATCCCGAAGGTATGTCGTTCGCCATTCTCATCATGAACGCTACGGTGCCTCTGCTGAACAAGTATATGAGACCTAAAAGATTCGGAGGAAACAAATAATGGCTATGGAATCTTCTTTCAAGAATATGGTGCTGAGCCTTACGCTGGTATGTCTGGTGTGCTCGGTACTGCTGGGGCTGGTATATGGAGTGACCAAGGCACCCATCGAGGCGGCTGCCGTCGCCAAGACCAATGCCGCCATCTCCGCCGTAGTCCCCCAGTTCGACAATGTCCCCTCTGAGGATGTATTCACGGTAGCATTGTCCGAGGATGAGGTGCTTACCGTATATCCTGCCACCAAAGGGGGCGAACCCGTCGGATATGCAGTCGAATCATTTACCGCCAAGGGATTCAGCGGTACGGTGAAAGTGATGGTGGGATTCGACACGGAAGGCGCCATCTGCGGCACTTCCGTCCTTTCCCACAGTGAGACTCCCGGTCTGGGTGCCAAGATGACGGAACCGTCGTTCTACGGACAGTTCGTGGGGAAGAATCCCTCTTCCTTCAGGCTGGAAGTGAAGAAGGACGGCGGGGACATAGACGCCATCACGGCGGCCACCATCTCTTCCAGGGCATTCGCCGATGCTCTCCGGAGGGCCTATGACGCTTATCTGAAAATTAACGCTCAAAATACCGAATGCGATGAGTAAGGCAGGAATCATTTTAAAGGGGATAATCAAGGACAATCCCACCTTCGTGCTGGTGCTTGGTATGTGTCCTACCCTCGGTACCACCACTTCAGCCATCAACGGAATGGGTATGGGGCTGGCCACCATGTTCGTGCTGGTGCTTTCCAACATATTCATCTCACTTCTGGCCCGTTATATCCCGGACAAGGTCCGTATCCCGTGTTATATAGTCATAATAGCCGCTTTCGTGACCATCCTGCAGCTTCTCATGCAGGCATATGTCCCCTCGCTTTATGAAGTGCTCGGACTTTATATCCCTCTCATCGTCGTGAACTGTATAGTTCTCGGACGTGCGGAGGCGTTCGCCAACAAGAACACGGCTATGGACTCGGCGTGTGACGGCATAGGAATCGGTCTGGGATTTACCCTGGCCCTTACCGTTATCGGTCTCGTACGCGAGATGCTGGGTTCCGGATCCGCATTCGGGGTGAAATTCATCTCCGGAGACGGGATGCTGGCCTTCGTGCTGGCTCCCGGCGCATTCTTCGTACTCGCCTACCTGATGGTGATTTTCAGACAACTGACCAAAAATGTGAAATGATATGGAATATCTGATAATTATAGTATCTGCGATATTCGTAAACAATATCGTATTGTCACAGTTCCTGGGAATATGTCCTTTCCTGGGAGTCTCCACCAAGGTGAACACCGCCGCCGGCATGGCTGCGGCCGTAACTTTCGTGATGGCTCTCTCCACGCTGGTTACCTACCTGATTCAGTATTATATCCTGCTTCCTCTGGGTATCGGGTTCATGCAGACTCTCACCTTCATCCTCGTCATCGCCGCTCTGGTTCAGATGATAGAGATCATCCTGAAGAAGATTTCCCCTGCGATGTACAAGGCTCTGGGCATTTTCCTCCCTCTGATTACTACGAACTGCTGTGTGCTGGGTGTTGCCATTATGGTGGTATCGAAGGAGTTCTCTTTCGGAGGAGCGTCCCATATGCTGAATCTCGGTGAGTCGGTGGTATATTCCGTGGCGATGGCTCTTGGATTCGGAGTGGCTCTGATACTCTTCGCCGGTATCAGGGAGCAGCTGGAACTCTCGGACATCCCCAAAGCATTCAAGGGCATCCCGATAGCCCTTATCACCGCCGGTATTCTGGCTCTTGCCTTCATGGGCTTCAGCGGACTGGTCAAATAATTGATTTCGGGATGACGGCTTTATCGGAGATAGAAAGAGCCCTGGCCTCCGGCGGAGACTTGAATGACATCTACGATGCCCTCCAGGTGATGCTGAAGGTCGAACCGGACAATTCGGCTGTCTGGTATCTGCTCGGAGGTGTGTTCCGTCGCAAACAGCAGTGGCAGGATGCCATCTCCGCCTACAACAGGGCGAAGATGCTCGATCCTGAAGGACCTGCAGACGCCGCCATCGAATCGATATACGATATGATCCGATTTTCCGGGAATGAACTGGTAAGTCAGGGTTAAGTCATCATAGAAAAATAACTTGCAGATGGTTAAATATCTCATTATCGGCAGTGGCCTGGCGGGGCTGTATACCGCCCATAAGGCTTCTGCGCTCGGCTCTGTCCTGATAGTTACCAAGAAGGGCATCAGAGAGAGCAATTCCTATAATGCGCAGGGTGGCATAGCAGCCGTGACCACTCTGGAAGATGACCCCGAAATCCATTTTGCGGATACCATGATAGCAGGCCGCGGACTATGCGAAGACAAGGCCGTGGAAATATTGGTCCACGAAGGACCGGACCGTATCCGGGAGATTATCGGTGAGGGGATGAAGTTCGATACCGAGAACGGGAAACTCTCCCTCGGACTTGAAGGCGGGCATCACCGCCACAGGATACTCCACGCAGGAGGAGATTCTACAGGGAAATATATAACCGAGTTTCTGATATCCAAGGTGGTCTCCGACCCGGGTATCACGATCAGGGAGAATATGTCCGTGATAGATTTTCTCATTCGGGACGGTGTATGTTACGGCGTCCGTTGCTGGAATGAATCTTCACAGGAGGAGGAGCTGATCTATGCGGAACACACCTTCCTGACGGCCGGAGGCACTTCCGCCATATATACCAGAACCACGAATCCGGAGACCACGATAGGTGACGGTATCGCCATGGCATACAAAGCCGGCTGCAAGGTGGTGGATATGGAATTCATCCAGTTCCATCCGACGTCGCTTTATGTCGAGAATTCGCCCAAGGCTTTTCTCATCAGTGAAGCCGTCAGGGGAGAGGGAGCCCATTTGCTGGATCGGAACGGGAAGCGTTTCATGCTCCCGATTCATGAATTGGCGGAACTGGCTCCGCGGGACATAGTGGCCCGCTCCATCTTCAAGCAGATGGCTGAGGATGACAGACCTTATGTCATGCTTTCGCTGAAACATATCAGCCCGGACAAGATACGTTCCCGTTTTCCGAATCTGGTGGCCAAATGTGCCGAATTCGGTTATGACATGACCGACAGGATACCTATCGCCCCCGCCGCCCATTATACCGTAGGGGGAGTGGCTTCCGATCTGGACGGCAGGAGTGACATAAAGAGACTCTATCTCTGCGGAGAGGTGGCTTCCACCGGTATTATGGGAGCCAACAGGTTAGCGTCCAATTCCCTGATAGAATGTCTCGTATTCGCGAACAGGGCCATCAGGGTCTCCGAAGAGTGCGGTCCGCTGGTGCAGGTTCCCGAGTTCCGGAAGATGTACACAAAGGATGAATCGGGCCGTGAAGCATATATAGCCCTGAAGAACCAGATAGCTCATACCATGAACAACTGTTCGGGCATCATCCGCTCCGAACTTCTTCTGTCCACAGGCTTGAATCTCGTCAAGAATTACCTCAAGGCACTTGGTCCCGAGAAATTCGAATATTACGATGAAGCCTCCAGGAAACTGCTCACGGTGGCATACCTCATAATGACCGGTGCACGGTTCCGCCGTGAAAGCCGCGGAGGACATTACAGGGAGGATTATCCACTCCTGAACGAGGACTTCACCCTGCATACCGTTCAGCAGTCCGGCTGTCCGCTCACCACCAAACCCGTAAATGAAAAGTGATATGGACCTTATCGATAAAATAATAGATCTCGCCATAGAAGAGGATATTGCCGGAGGCGATATAACCACTGATTCGCTGATTCCCACCACCAGCCGGGCCCTGGCCACGATGACGGCCAAGAGCGAAGGGGTGATATCGGGTATCACCGTGGTCGAAAGGGTGTTCAGGCGTTTTCAGGATGACATCAAGTTCGAAGTGTTCTTCCCTGACGGCTCGCACGTAAAGAAGGGGGACCTCATCATGACGATAGAAGGGAGTTATCCCGCACTCCTGAAAGGTGAGAGGACTGCCCTCAACTTCTTCCAGAGAATGTCCGGAATCGCCACCGAAACCGCGCGGTATGTAGCGGAGCTGAAGGATTTCAATACCCGGCTGCTGGATACCAGAAAGACCGCCCCGGGGATGAGGATGACCGATAAGATGGCTGTACACGACGGTGGAGGCACGAACCACAGGATGGGCCTGTATGATATGGTTATGATAAAGGATAACCATATCAAGATGGCAGGGGGCATCACCCCCGCGGTCCGCGAAGTCCGCAGGCATATTCCGGAAGGGATGAAGATAGAAGTGGAGACTGAGACTCTGGAACAGGTGAGGGAGGCCGTGGCGACCGGATGTGATATAATAATGCTGGACAATATGCCTGTGGAGACGATGGCCGAGGCGGTGAGACTGATAGCGGGAAGGGCCCGGACAGAGGCCTCCGGCAATATGACCATCCCCCGTCTGCGCGAGGTGGCCGCCACGGGCGTGGACTTCATCTCCGTGGGGGCGCTGACCCACTCCGTGAAGGGAATGGATATCAGTATGCGCATCGCCGAAAAGGATTCATAAAGGGTTGTCATTTTTGAGACCCGTTTATAACTGTCAGGATGTTTTCTTAACTTTGGGGAGAAATATATCCGGACGCTATGAAAGAAAAAACATCTTCCGATTCTGACGTTATGGTCAGAATATTCAGCCACGCTGAACCTTACACCATCAAGTGTGCCCCGGGCACCGCTCTGAAGGGAATTCTGGATTCTGTCCGGGATACCGGCTGCGCAGGCAAAGTGCTGGCGGCCTATGTGAACAATGAACTCAAGGGGTTGGGGCACAGACTATATACGGATGCATATATCCGTTTCGTTGATATCAACTCTCCCGATGGTCAGAGGACATATATGCGGTCCCTCTCGATGATCGTACAGAAGGTGATTTCCGAGAATTGTTCTGACTATATCCTTCATTTTGACTACTCGCTTCCTGACGGCCTTTATGCTGAGATGAGACAGAGAAGCAGCGATTCTGCCGGGTCCTGCGAGTCTTTCCGCCCGGACCCGATAGCGTTTCTCATGCTGAAAAAGAAGATTCAGGAACTTGTCGCCAGAGATATCCCTTTCTTGAGGAAGAGAATATCGAATGAGCAGGCGGTGAAGATTTTTTCGGAGAGGGGACAGCAGATGAAGGCCTCCCTTATAAAGAGCAGGGAGGATTATTTCGTGAATGTGTCGGAACTGGACGGTTATATCGATACGTTTTACGGGCCGCTGCTTTATTCTACAGGAGAGATCGACAAGTTCGATGTGATACCTTACGGTGAGGGATTCTGCCTGCAGTATCCCACTGTGAAGACCCGTCACAGTCTGCACATATTCAAGGACCGTTCGAAACTGGCCGAAGTGTTCGAAGAGACTACCAACTGGAATATAATCCAGGGAATCTCCTCTATGGCTTCGGTGAACAGTACGATTCTCTCCGGGAAGACTCGGGAGATGATAGCTCTGGCCGAGTCGCTCCACGAGAGGAAATATGCTCAGATAGCCGATATGATAGCCTCCAAGAAGAGTGTGAAGATGGTGCTCATATCGGGTCCCTCCAGCAGCGGCAAGACCACTACGTCCATGCGCATCGCACTTCAGTGCAGAGTTCTGGGCCTGAACCCCATAGTGGTGGGGATGGATGACTATTTCGTGGACCGCGAACTTACTCCGAAGGATGAGAACGGGGATTACGACTTTGAATCCCCCTATGCCGTGAATCTGGAACTTCTGAGCACCCAGATGAACGCTCTCTTCGAAGGTAAGGAAGTGGAACTGCCCAAGTTTGATTTCGTGGCAGGTAAGGGCCGGCCTTCCGGCCGGAAGGTGAAGATGGGTCCTTCTGATATCCTGATTATGGAGGGGATTCATGCCCTGAATCCCATCATCACGGAGAAAATGGATGAGAAGTATATCTTCAAGGTATTCGCCTCTGCCCTGACCTCCCTGAACATGGATGAGAACAATCAGATATCCACCACTGACAGCCGTCTGCTGAGACGTATGCTTCGCGACTGCCGCACCCGCGGGAACTCTCCCGAGAGTACCATCCTCAGGTGGCCCAGTGTCCGCGCCGGTGAGGAGAAGAACATCTTCCCGTTCCAGGAAAATGCCGACGTGATGTTCAACTCCACCCTGGTATATGAATTGTCAGTCCTGAAATATTATGTGGACCCGCTCCTGCGTCGTATCGGCCCGATGTCGCCGGCCTACTCCGAGGCGCTGCGTCTGCTGAACTTCCTGTCATACATCGAAGCCATCACTCCCGAAGAATGTTTCTGCATCCCCGCCACCTCCGTGCTCCGGGAATTCATCGGGGGGAGTTCGTTCGAATATTAAGGGGATTCCATATCTCGTGGGGACATAGGAATAATGTTGGATAAAGTGCCTGAAATATATAAATATTACGCTTTTATCAGCTATTCATCAAAGGATATCAGATGGGGAAAGCGTCTGCATCGTAAACTCACTCAGTTCCGGCTTCCATCGGTATTGTGTCCTGAAAGAGCAGGAAGCAGGAAGCCCATCCGGCCGGTGTTCTTCGCTCCATATCACATACAGCCAGGAGAACTGTCAGAGGAGTTGAAGATGCAGTTGAAGGCATCAAGATTTCTCATAGTGATATGTTCTCCGAATAGCGCCGAATCTGAATGGGTGGGTAAGGAGATTAATTATTTCTGTTCCGTCAATTCGAAAGAGAATATATATTTATTCATTATCAATGGAGAACCGTTTTCGGCATGCCAGGAACGTGAATGCTATAATCCTGAGTTGTGGAAAGTGGGATTTGTCAATCCTCTAGGTGTCAATATCCGTGAAAAGACATACTCTTTTCCCTTTTCCCGATGGAATGTAGAGAGGGCCTATATTCAATTGATAACCAAACTTTTGGGGGTTAATTTCGATACCCTTTGGAACCACCATAAGCGTCTGCTCATACAGAAGTTGTGCATGATATTCATGATTTCATTGACGGTTTTGGGATTGCTGGCTGCTGTTGTCCGGCACTATATGCCGGTAGATGTTTCATTGATATTACAGGAACGGACACCACTCAATGAATACCTGCCGGAGATTGCCGATATAGAGATAGGAGTATCTGTCAGAAAATACAATAACCACTTTTCGATCAGCCATCCTAATAGTATTATTATATTGGAGGAGATACCGGCTGGCTATTTGGGAGAAGAAGTATCGGTGACGGTCGAAGGTTATCTCTGCTCAGGTTATGATACCACTTTCAAACTGAGCCGTGAAAATGAAATATTCATTTTCCGTGATGACATGTATTATGGGCATATTAATTTCATATTGATGGATAAGGATACGCATAAGCCTCTTCCGTATTACTCCATTTCAATATGTGATGAGAAATTGGATTCAGACAGCTGCGGAGTGGTCGATTATTTTATTCCGATAGAACGGCAGAGGGAGGAATATCAGCTTCATTCAACACAATTGATTTTTGAAGATGCCATTCTCCAGCCCCCGTTCATCAGTAATGAGCGCGTCGTAATGGCCAAACCGATTTAGTCAAGATAAAATAATAATCTGGTAATCTATATGTGTCTTTTCGGTATATATTCAATTTTTCATCAGTCACTCACTACCAGTGAGTTCCTTCTTCAAAATATGAATAGATCCTCGAAAATCCATCATAAATCTTTACCAACTTTTTTAATCTTTCCTTAGAAATCAGTGTTATTCAGTATGAAACGATTTGTATTTGTCATTGCCTGCCTGTTATTGGTTCTTGATTTATCGGCAGGGCCTTATACTCAAATATGCTATGTTAAGGAGAAAGGCTCGGACACTCGTCGTGGAGGACAGTTGAGTGGTGTGAAGATAAAGGTGAAGGATAGGAATGCCACATATTTCAGTGGTGCTGACGGATACTGTACATTGGATGGACTGGATGACGTATTCTCTTTTGAAGAGATTGAGTATGATGGCTATATACTTGTGGATGATGAAGATTTGGTTCTAAAACGCAAGCCTTCATCAGAACCGGTAAAAATATTGATGGTTTCACCAAAAGCGTTTTGGGAAGAGGCAGAGAGATATTATGAGCCGATGCTGGCAGAGGCCATGAAAAATAATGCAAAACTCAAAATTGATAATGAACAGCTTCTTGAGCAGTTGCGGAAAAAGTCGGAAAGGCTTGCGATGATAGACTATGATGAACTCAATGAGGTTGACAAACAGGTAAGAGGAATGTCTGCTACATGGTGAATTCCACAAGGCAGATTCGCTTATCCTGTCAAAAGGCAGTATAGAAGAACGGATGAATTTAGGCATGAAGGCGGTATCTTCTATCGTGAATGACTTCAAAATCCTATCCGATAATGCTCTGATAGAATACGATGCGGACAAATCCATTGAGTATTTGGAGAACATCATATCTATTGACCCGGATAATATCCCTGTCTTATTGGAGTTGGGAAATATTTATTGTCAGTATAAATCAGACATTCCATCTGGGCAGGTGTATATCAATCAGGCGATTTTCTTCGCCAGAAAGGCACAGCGTGATACTCCTACCGAGTTGGCTGAATGTCATTTCGCTAAGGGTGTATCATACTTGTATAACAGGAAATATAAAGAGAGTATTAATTCCATCAGAAAGAGTCTTTCATTCTATGCTGTTCCGAATGTGCCGGAGATTGATGAGTCTTCGGATATGGAAATCGACTCACTTCACATAGGTAGTTATCCGATGACGACGGCTAATGACACTTCTCTGGTATGCAATGCATATTCTGTAGCTAACGCTGTTTATGGAATGCAGGGAAAATATAGATTAGTTCTGGACATTAACAATATTATTGAATCGTACATGCCGGATTCTGAAGATTATGAAGCTCTTTTAACTCGGTTTATCTCAGAAGAACTTTTAAAATTCCAAGCTGGTTTATATGAAACTGTCATTGAGGATTTGAACGGTATAATGGATTCAATCAATGATGTTGAGTTCAGTGATGCCCATGTCGTGATATACTATCTTCTGGCCAACTGCTTTTCCGAAACAAGCAGATTGGACAGTGTGGACTTTTATGCTGATAAGATTATTCATTACTATAGACATAAAAAAAAGAACTATTTCGATCAGTATTATATCGGAACGTGTGCGATTAAAACCAAAGTCCTTTTGGAGAAGGAACAATACCTTGATGCTCTGTCCTGCATTAATGATATCGAAAATGAAGTGGATTTGGAGCAATCTCCCTTTCAAGATCTTACAAGTATGATATATAACAATAAAGGTGTTGCGTATATGGGGCTGGAAGAGTATGATAAGGCACTGGTCGAATTGTTGAAAGCGAATAATATCCAGAAGAAGATGCATGATGAGGGAAGCCCGGTTAATGCGATGAATATTTTGTTGAATTCCAATATCTCCGCGATTTATGGAGAGAAGAACGACCTTGAAAATGCATTAGAATATATATATCAGGCATTTTCACAGTGTATATCCCTATATAAGGAGATAGGGTATGAACATCCTCTGGTTTATGTAATCGTTAATCAGATGTATCTGCTGGAAATAGAGAGTCGTATATACAAAGACGCTATGAAAACGGCGATTATATGCTATACTGAATTGGATGATGCGAAATATCTCTATAGAGAACGTATTGATGAATGCCTCAAACTGGCGAATGAATCAAAACAATATAGAAAACAAAAGGAATATAGGGAATTGCTCTCCGTCTATAAGGAATTTGTCGAGGAGTACCCTGATTGATGGTTGTCATGAAGTACTTCGCTCATAGTATGGAGTCGGAGGCCTTTCGCTTTAGCGGTCGTTCAGGTCTCCGGAGGGCTTGCGGGGAGGGCTGACCAGTCTGCATCAATCTGTCTCTCTCCGTCAAGCCCACGGTTTGCTGTTCCGGATTTGTAGGAAAAAGATTTGTGGCATTGCGTTGACAGGTGTTTGGCCGCACCATAGCTAAAGTAAAGGGGTCATATACACGGGAAGGAATTGATATCCGTTGTCTTCTTTATAATCCATACAGTGGATGATGTATGGGATGTGAACATCTCCGGCGAATTTCTTCCGGAACTTCTCTATTGAAGAGAAGGTGTAGTTCTTGCCGGATTTCACTTCCACAGGGCAAATGTTGTGCGCATTTGTGAGGGTGGGCTTTTCGACGAGGAAGTCTATCTCCATGCGATTCTCTGCGACATCTGAGTTCTTGCTGAAGAAATATAATGAATGGCCGCTTGCGACCAGCATTTGAGCTACGATATTCTCAACCAGCATACCCATATTGATTTCCAACTTGTCCAGCATGAGTTTCTGATACAGTTCCTCTCCCTGAATCAACTTCTCATCAAAGGCATGTGATATCAGAAGCCCGGTATCCCCCATATAACACTTGAAAGTGATATCATCACGTTTGAGCCTCATGCCCACTTGCGGTTCGGTCACATTATAGCATATGTTGACGAATCTGGCATCTTTAAGCCATAGGAATGACGACTCGTAGCTTCTGAATCTTGCCCCATGTTCTATATCTGCCAGTTTGAATTTCTTTTTATGTCTCTGCAACTCGCCGGGAATCTGATCCCAGACAGCCTTTACTTTTTCCGTGTAGCCTTTGACATGCTTGTCAATGCTCCTGCGATACAGGGATAGGATATCCCGTTTCACCATATCGACTTTCTGAAAATTCCTCGTCTCCACGAATTTCATAACAGCCTGAGGCATGCCTCCGACTATCAGATACTGACGGAAAAGAGCCATCGTCTTGCGATGCATCGGACCCATAGGCATTTTCTTTTCAAAGCAGTGCCTGACGAACGGCCATGTCATATCATCGCCGAGAGCCCAGAGGAACTCCTCAAAATCCATAGGATTCATGGGAAGGGAACGTTCCTCCGACGGGATAAGAATATCCCGGGTATTCTCGTTGATACTGACTAATGACCCCGTCTCGATATAATCATAACGTCTATCTGCAACAAGATGCTTGATGGCTTGCCTCGCCATAGGATACTTCTGAACTTCATCGAATATGATCAATGACTCTCTCTCATAGAGTTGAACTCCGGCAACGTTCTGAAGAAACATGAGGAATGTGTCAGTTTCGTTCAGATACTCATCGAAGACAGCTTTCATAGCTTTACTGATATGGGCGAAGTCAACAAGGATATACGATTTGTATTCCTTCTTGGCAAACTCCTCAACTATATAACTCTTACCGACACGACGTGCCCCTTCAACAAGAAGTGCTACCGCACCTTGTTCCTCATTCTTCCACTTCAAGAGGTCTTCATAGATTTTTCTTTTCATGCCATGCTCATATTGAATCGGCATAAAGATAGACTATTATCACCAAATGGAGAAATTTATTGAGGATGTTTTGCACCAAATCCAGAATTTTACAGCGTGCCGTTCGCACCAAAAGGAGATTTTGATAGACACGGAAACTCTACGAAAAATCAAATTATTTTGATAAATCGTAGAGTTTTGATATGTCTACATCGAGAAATCAAACAGAGTGACACGACGAGAAGAAAAATTGAACAGCAGCTTATTGACTGGAAAACTATGGAGGGGCGAAAACCTCTTTTGATCAATGGGGCCAGACAGGTCGGAAAGACATAT
>DCIQ01000138.1:16627-30039 GCA_002317435.1 Bacteroidales bacterium UBA1722
TTTGTGGAAGGCCTGATGCGTCCTCATGAAAAGAGCCACTCGGAACGGGAAAGGGTATATTTCTGGAGGCTGTTTCCGGAGAAGGTGAATCGGAGAGAAGAAGGCTGCATCAGTGGCCTGTTGGTAAGGGTGTTGTAATCGGATCCATAGAAAAAGACCCTCCCTCTAAATCAGGTGGTTAAGATGCTCACCCATACGATGTGGGTTAGATAGTATGCCAAATCAAGAAAGTTGGTATAATGGGCATTTCCAGTTGGTGACGGCTAGCCACATACTCTCCATTTGAGGATTCAAGTGACATTTCGGGGGAAAAAAGGCCTCTTTCTCCCCCGTTTGGGGATTCAAGAGGCATTTCGGGGGAGAAATGCGCCAAAACTCCCCCGAAAATCATCACCCAAGCCTGCCACGGAGCAACATCAATAGGTTTTTGCCGGTAAACTTGGTCATGACTCCAGACACTGCCGCAGGTAAGGCCCCGTGACCGAACGGGGGTCGGAGGCGATCTCTTCCGGCGTGCCTTTCGAGATGATGGTCCCGCCGGCGGCACCTCCTCCGGGCCCCATATCGAACAGATAGTCCACGGATTTGAGCACGTCGAGGTTATGTTCTATGACTATTACGGTATTTCCCTGGTCGACCAGTTTCTGCAGGACACCCAGCAGTATCTTGATATCCTCGCTGTGGAGTCCCGTGGTGGGCTCGTCCAGAAGATATAGGGAACGTCCTGTGCTTTTCCGGGAGAGTTCGGTGGCCAGCTTGACCCGCTGGTTCTCTCCGCCGCTGAGTGTGTTCGAAGCCTGTCCGAGACGGATATACCCCAGTCCGACCTCCTCCAGCATCTTGATTTTGTTATAGATGGCGGGGATGTGCCCGAAGAACTCCACCGCCTGGGAGATGGTCATCTCCAGAACGTCATAGATGTTCTTCCCCTTGTACTTTACCGAGAGAACGTCAGGTTTGAAGCGCTTTCCGTTACATTCCTTGCAGGTGACGTTCACCGAGGGGAGGAAATTCATCTCTATGACTTCCACACCGGCTCCCTTGCATACTTCACACCGCCCGCCCTTCACGTTAAAGGAGAACTTGCCGGCGTTGAAACCGCGGATTTTCGCATCGGGAGTGCTTTCGAAGAGTTTCCTGATATCGCCCATCACATTCGTATAGGTGGCGGGATTGCTCCGCGGGGAACGGCCTATGGGGGACTGGTCCACCTCTATGAGCTTGTCGATTTCTTCTATGCCTGAAATCTCCCGGTAAGGAAGCGGGTCGGCCAGCGAGCCGTAGAATTTCCGGCTGAGTATGGGCATCAGGGTGTCCAGAATCAGGGACGATTTGCCGCTGCCGCTCACTCCGGCCACGCCCACCAGACATCCGAGGGGGATATCTATATCCACGTTTCGGAGATTATTGCCGCAGGCACCATAAAGAGAAAGGAATTTTCCGTTTCCGGGACGGCGGACCTCCGGTACTTCTATGGATTTCCGGTGCGACAGGTAGTCTGCCGTGAATCCTTTCGGGGTGGTCCCTTTCGGGGGGATGAGGGCCTCCTCGGTTTCGGGGGTGAGAGGGGAGGATATGCCGTCCAGAATCTCCGACGGACCGTTGAAGAGGACTTCGCCTCCGTTCACGCCTGCCCCCGGGCCCATATCCACCACCCAGTCGGCGCTGCGCATCATCTCCTCGTCGTGCTCCACCACCATCACCGAATTTCCTTCGTCACGGAGCCGTTTCAGAGAGTTGATGAGTTTCATGTTGTCGGACTGGTGGAGGCCGATGCTCGGCTCGTCGAGGATGTACAGTACGTTCACCAGTTTGGAACCTATCTGGGTGGCAAGCCGGATTCTCTGGCTTTCTCCGCCGCTGAGGGTTCTGGTCGCCCTGCTGAGGGTAAGGTAGTCCAACCCCACGTCGCACAGGAATGAAATGCGGTCCTTCAGTTCCTTGACGATGTCGGAGGCGATTTTGTTCTGCCTGTCATCCATCCTGTCGGGAAGGGCGCACACCCAGCCGTACAGGTCGGAGATGGACATATCCGACACTTCGGCGATGTTATGGCCGTCAAGGCGGAAATAGAGGGACTCCTTCTTCAGCCTCGTGCCCGAACAGACGGGACATACCTGTTCGGAGGTGAATCTCTCTTTCTTGTCGAACAGGTCATCGCTTTCATCGGAGTGGTGTTCCAGACGGGATAGAATCCCGGGGAACGACATCATCTCCGAATATCCGAAGGTATTTACCCGGATGAGGTCGTCGCTGCCGTAGAGCAGTACTCCCATCGCATCCTGCGGGATGGTGCTGATGGGGTCGTAGAGGGAGAAATCCCACTTGCGGGCCACCCCTTCCAGAATGGCGAAGAGCGTGTTGTCACGCTTGCTCCCGACAGGTGCGATACCGCCTTCGGCAATACTTTTTTCCGGGTCCGGGATTATTTTGGAGAGGTCTGCGGAAGATACGGTACCGAGTCCCCGGCAATGGGGGCAAGCCCCCTGGGGGGAGTTGAACGAAAACGTATGGGGTGCCGGCTCGGGGAGGGAGATACCGCTGTCCGGGCAGATGAAATACTTGCTGTAATAGTCTATTCGGCCGGATTCCGTATCAAGGACCATCAGCGAACCCTTACCGTAATTAAGTGCGGTGGTGACGGAGTCGCGGATTCTTTTCTCATCCTCCGGACGGGGGACGACCTTATCCACCACCAGCTCGATGTTATGGGTCTTGTATCTGTCCACTCCTGACATGAAGTCGGATATGGACTCGATGGTGCCATCCACCCTCATCTGTGAGTACCCGCGGCGGAGCATACTCTCGAAGACCTCCTTGTAATGCCCTTTTCTCCCTTTCACCAGAGGGGAGAGTATGATGGATTTGCGTCCGGCACAGTTTCTCAGAATCAGGGATACTATCTGAGTGTCCGAATAACGGATCATCTCTTTTCCGGTGACGGGAGAGTACGCCTTGGCCGCACGTGCGAACAGCAGACGGAGACTGTCGGAGATTTCGGTGATGGTTCCTACGGTCGATCTGGGGTTCTTGTTGGTGCTTTTCTGTTCTATGGCGATGGTCGGGCTCAGACCTTCTATGCTTTCTACCTGCGGGCGTTCCAGTATGCCTATGAATTGTTTGGCATAGGCCGACAGGGTGTCCATATAGCGTCTCTGGGCTTCGGCGAAGATAGTGTCGAACGCCAGAGAGGACTTGCCGCTGCCGCTCAGTCCGGTGATCACTACGAGACGGTTTCTCGGTATCTTGAGAGAAATGTCCTTCAGGTTGTGGACCGAGGCTCTGCTGATGTTTATGAAATCGGGCATCAGACTATGAAAGGGTTTCTGACGGTTCGAGGAATGGATTGGTATTTATCTCCTCCCCTATGGTAGAGGCCGGACCGTGGCCCGGATAGATGACGGTCTCCCCGGGAAGGGTGAGAATCTGTTCCTTCAGGGATTTCATCAGCAGGTCCAGGTCTCCTGACGGGAGATCGGTGCGGCCGATGCTTCCGGCGAACAGGGAATCGCCGGTAAGAGCATAGCGTTCGATCTCATTATAGTAGATGACCCCTCCCGCGGAATGTCCGGGGGTGAGGCGGACTTGCAGGGAAGTTCCTCCGAAGGAGATGACGTCTCCCTGTTTCAGATCTGTAAAGTCGCTGCCGGGTGCTTCGAACTCATATCCGAAGTATGTGCCGTAGGATGTCGCACGCTCGGTCTGCGGGATGTCCTGACGGTTCATGAATACAGGTATATTCCATTTTCCGGATACGAAGGCACACCCCATTACATGGTCGAAATGGCCGTGGGTCAGCAGAATCATCCTGGGCGTCAGTCCATTATCTTCGATAAATGCCACCAGACGTCCTTTCTCCGTGGCGGTATAGCATCCCGGATCCACTATGGCACACTCTTTAGTGTCGTCATACAGAACATGGCAGCATGTCCTCAGATCGTTGAAATAAAAAGTTTTTATCATATAATGAAATCAAGGCTATGTACATAGTTTGAATAATACAAAAATACAAAAGAGTTGTTAATTTTGTAGGGAATAATCATCGGAAGTAGATTATGCACATCGCTATAGCAGGCAATATCGGGAGCGGTAAAACCACACTTACGAAACTTCTGGCCGGGGAGTTCGGATGGACTCCGTTCTATGAGACGGTGGAGATAAATCCGTACCTTACTGATTTTTACGCTGACATGAAGCGTTGGTCATTCTCTGTACAGGTGTTCTTTCTGAACAAACGTTTCACGGATCTGTTGGCCATTCAGAGTTCCGGACAGAACGTGGTGCAGGACAGGACCATCTTCGAAGACTCCGGCATATTCGCTCCGAATCTGCATGAGATGGGACTCATGGACTCCAGGGATTTCGAGAGTTATGAAGCCCTTTTCGGGATAATGATGTCGCTGGTGAAGAAGCCGGACCTGATCATTTATCTGAAATCTTCAGTGCCCAATCTGGTGGGACAGATTCAGAAACGGGGCAGGGAATATGAGAACACCATCAGGCTGGATTATCTGAACAGCCTGAACCGGAGATATGAAAAATGGTATGACGAATACGAAGGCCACAAAATGACCATCGATGTGGACAAATGCCATTTCGAAAGCAGTCGCGCCGATTTGGAGGAGGTGATAAGTCTGGTAAGAAGTCATCTCACCGATGGCGGACTGTAGGAACCGGCGTCATTTTCCGGAAAGCCAGTGCTCGGGATTCTGTTTGGCGGTCCCGTCCCAAAGTTCGAAATGGAGGACCGAAGTGCCGTTTTCTCCAGATTCTATCATGCCCAGCGACGTCCCTTTCTGAATGGTCTGTCCTGACTTGACGTTTATTTTGTTCAGTTTGCAGTAGAAAGTGAAATACCTGCCGTGCCGGACCAGGATGCACTGATTGTAACCCGGTATGATGAGAATCTGTTTCACGGTTCCTTCGAATACCGCGAATGCTTCGGAACCTTCGGGAGCGGAGATGTTCACCCCGTTGTTGAACGGCAGTTTGAGATTCTTGAATACGGGATGCTCATTCTGGCCGAAGGGCTCTATTACGATGCCGTTTTCTACAGGCCACGGCAGGGCTCCCTTGGCTTTTGTGAATTCTTCACTGAGAGTTTTGTCCCTGTCGATTCCGGCCTCTGTGCCGGAGGCACCGACGGATTTTGCGATCAGCAGCTCTATTTCCTTGTTCAGGCGTTCCACTTCGCTGCGTTTCTGTGCGAGCTGTTTCCGGATATTCTTCTCCTGCCGGGAAAGTTTTGAAAGGGAGGAGTTCAGCTGCTCCTCTTCCAGTGTGAGGAGATGGAATTCGTCTTCCCTTACTTTTCGCTCGGTGTTGGTCTTGAGTATAACTGAGGAAAGGGCGGATTTCTGTTTCTCAAGAGCCGTTCTGGTCTTCTTTATCTCATCCGCCTGCATACGGAGCGTGACCGAAAGATTTTTCAGATATATCCATCTCCTGACCCCTTGGAACAAATCCTTGCTGCTCATCAGGTAGATGAACCAGATCTTGGTGTCCCTGTTCTTGTAGGCATTGTATGTAAGGGATCTGTAATAGAGCATCAGGGTGTCCAGACGTGCGTTCAACCCTGCTATTTCCGTATTCTTCTTCCGGACACTCCTTCCGTAATCTTCGATGCGGCGGTCTATTTCCGAAATCAGGTTCTTCCTGGCCGTGATTTTCTTCCGGATCAGCTGTAGGGAACTGAGGTCGCTTTTCTGTTTGGAACGGTTCGATGAGAGCTGTCTGTTGATGAGTTCGATCTCATCTTCGAGCTGCTTTTTCTGCTGATTTCTCCCGTCTATGTCCTGTCCGTATGCAGAAACGGATATCAGGACCGACAACACGGTACAGAAGAGATATCTCGCAGGAAAATTCATTTTTCGAGTGAGGATTTTCGTTCCGCGATTTTTCCCGCGATGCCTGATGAAGGATCCAGTTTGTCTGCCTGTTCCCAATATATTACCGCCATATCATAATCCTTCATGGCCCACAGGATGTCACCATAGTGGTCCATAATCACGGCATTTTCCTTACCCCCGTATAGGAAAGCTCTCTTGAACTGAGCCTTGGCTTCCGTATAATTTCCTGTAAGATAGAGCAGCCATCCGTAGGTGTCCAGATATGTGGGGTTGTCGGGTTCGGCCTGAATGGTCTTCCTGCTCATCTGGAGTCCCTTCGGATAGTCCCTCCCGACCTTGGTGAGGAAATATGCATAATTGTTCAGGAGAGGTATGTAATCACCGTCTATCTTGAGTCCCTTCCTGTAATATGCTTCGGCTTTTTTGTAATTTCCGGTTTCTTGATATAAATCCCCCAGGGCAGTGCAGCACGACAGGCGTATTTTCTGGTTTTTGGTCATCCTCAACTGAGAAAGATACGTGGCGATGGCGCCGGTGGTGTCCCGGTTCTGCCATCGAGCCACAGCCAATATCTCGGGGAGCGTGTCGTCGTGCGGGAATATGGAAATCATCTTTTGAATCTGAGTCAGGAGCTCTTCCCATTTCTCCATATAGTACAGAACGGAAATATATTCCATGGAGATGTGCTTGTCGTAGGGATAAAGTTCATAATCCCGCTTCAGCAGGTCCGTTCCCTTCTCCTTTTCGTCCGTGCGGATATAATAGGAGCCGGCGGTCAGCAGAACGGAACTGTCGGACGGGTGCGCCGAGAAAACGTTCATGATCATCGTGTCCACCTGGGGTTTGAATGTGGACACGAACTGCGGGTTCAACACTACTTCGTCCAGATAATGTGACTTGAACTGCGGGTTCATATAACTGTCCGAGAGAAATATGTTGATATGTTGGAAGTAGTCGTAATATCTGGAAGACATCCTGTATGTTTCGGCCAAGCTGAAATGGACCGGAGAATATTCCGGGTCGAGTCGGATAGCCTTTTCATACAGGGTCACGGCCAGTGAATCTTTTTTTTCGGACATGTAGTATTCGCCCAGCAGATAGAGACTCTGGGGAGTCATCCTCTTCGGAAACTTCTGATTGATTTCTTCATATATGGTGATGGCGTCCGCGTTCCTGCCGGAGGAAGAGTAGTGATCGGCGAGTGCGGCCTTGTACCAGAAGTTGGAGGAATCGGCGGCGGAAGCTTTCAGATAATATTCTTCCGCACGGGTATAATCCTTCTTGAATTCGGCGATGCTTCCCAGATAGTACCAGGCGGCATCCAGATTCGGGTCGATGTCAAGGGCGTGTCGGAAGAGGGTTTCCGCCCGTTCGGGATTAGAGAGGCAGTACGAGTGCATCGCCTCCAGAAAATAGTCCCGGGCAGTGAGATTCTTCAGTTCCGACTTCCGTTTCTGAGCCTGTGAAGAGGACGGGAAGATAAGGACGAAGGATAGGAAAATCAATATGTATTGAAAGCATTTCATCCCGACAAAAGTAGGCAAATTCTTAATGACTTTGCAGCATTTCTGTTTATTTTTGCATCTAAAGAAAGTAATCTCTGATGCCGTTCGATGACGCATATTATCAGGATGAGGCTGTTCTTGTCGGAGCTTGTATGAAGAACGACAGGAAAGCGCAGCGTATTGTGTATGAGAAATATGCCCCCCGCATGCTGGCCCTCTGTATGAGATATGTCGGTGACAGGGATGCCGCGCAGGATGTGCTTCAGGATGGGTTTGTGACGGTTTTCGGTAAGATGGGAAGTTACTCCGGAGAAGGTTCTTTTGAAGGATGGATGCGCCGGATTTTTGTGAATCAGGCACTTATGAAACTAAGGAAAAGCGATGTCCTGAAGGATGCGATGGATATTTCCGATATGAAGGGTCACGAACCTTTTCAGGATGATGTGCTGGACCGGCTGCAGGGTGAAGTTATATACGATTTGATATCTTCTATGCCTGTGGGTTTCAGGACCGTGTTCAATCTCAGCGTGATAGAGGGTTTCTCCCATCAGGAGATAGCTCTGAAGCTGGGGATATCCGAAGGCGCATCGCGTTCACAGCTGAGCCGGGCGAGAGTCTGGCTTCAGGAAAGAATAACTAAAATGGAAAACAGATGCAGATGACAGATAAAGAATTTGACGAAAGTATCAGACGGATGTGCGAATCTGTGGAGGTAGCGCCGGATGCCGGCGGTTGGGATCGGATAGAGAAGGCCATGGTCCGCAGGAGTCGTGTCACCTGGGCGGTCAGGGGATTCGCGGCTGCAGCTGTGGCCGCCGTGGTCATCGGCATGTTCATATCTCCTGAAGGCGACTCTCCCGTCACTGCTGAGGTGGTCCCCGTCGGCATAACTGATCAGCTGGCTGCGGTGCAGCCAGTCGTCGTGTCGCCCGAGCCTGTCGTGCCGGCGTTATCCGGGTCTCCACGTCGCGATCCGGTCTCCGCCGTTGCGGTCGTGCCCGCTGCCTCCGCCTGTGAGGAGGAGATGCCTGTCGCGGATGTCATTCCCGGACCTGCGGCTCCGCAGGAGATTCCGCCGTCGGATGATGAACAGAGTTCCGGAACAGAAAATCCGGATGTGAAGCCCGCTTCCGGAGAGAGGTCTCTCGAAGAACAGATTCGGGAAGCGCAATATCTGGCATATGCCGAAGATGAAGAAAAACCGAAAAAGAAAGGTGTCAGCATAGATGCTTCTTCTGATATGTACACCTTGTTCGGGTCCGGAAATGTCTCATTCTCCAGAAGAAACATGTCAGGAGGATCCGGCTCGTCCGCCGATTTCGTCATCAAACCTCTGAACGGGGAGTATCCTTCCCACAGTTTTCCCATTTCAGCGGGATTGGGACTGCGATTCTCATTCGGCCGCTTCGGAATAGGAACCGGTGTCAATTATACATATATGAAGAGTTCGTACGAGGCGTTGGTCTATGACAATGACTATTATCCGGCGAAGACATATCAGGCTTCAGTTGACCAGTCTCTGCATTATATCGGGATACCCGTGACTTTCCTGTGTGATATAATCACTTCTGACAAACTTTCGTTCTACGCCTCCGCCGGAGGTGTGGTGGAGAAAGGATTCGGTCTCAAATACAGATTGATGTCCCGCGACGGAAATATTTCATACAAGTCACTGGGCGTGGATGGACTGCAGTGGTCCGTGGATTTGGGGCTGGGACTTGAATACCGTTTCCTGAAGTTTATGGGAGTTTATCTGGATCCCCGGCTGACTTATTATTTCTATTGTGACCAGCCCTACAGTATCAGGCTGGAACAGCCTCTTCAGCTGAATCTGAACCTGGGCTTCAGATTCCATCTGTAGAGCGGACTACCGGTTCCTTTCGGAGATGAGCGTGCGTGCCATCTTCGATGCGAATACGAAATCGTTCAACTCCGGAACTCCCGAATCGAAGATGTCTTCCTTGGAGCCTTCCCATTTCTTGTGTCCCTGACAGATGAAGATTATTTTGTCGCCTATCTCCAGCACCGAGTTCATGTCGTGGGTGTTGATGATGGTAGTGATATCATATTCTTGTGTTATCTCCTGAATCAGGCGGTCTATATGGATGGAAGTGAGGGGGTCCAGACCGGAGTTCGGTTCATCGCAGAACAGGTATTTGGGATTCAGGGCTATCGCACGGGCGATACCTACCCTTTTCTGCATGCCGCCGGAGAGTTCGGAGGGGTATTTGTCATTTACATTGGTGAGGTTAACTCTTTGCAGGCAGAAGTTCGCCCGGTCCATTTTTTCCTCTCTCGTCATATCCGTAAAGAAGTCCATCGGGAACATTACGTTCTCCAGGGCTGTGGCGAAGTCGAACAGTGCACTCCCCTGGAACAGCATTCCTATCTCCGAGTGAAGTTCTTTCTTTCTGGTCTCGCCGGCCTGATTGAACAATGTGCCGTCGAACCATACTTCTCCCGAATCCGGCTTATGGAGGCCTACTGTGGATTTGAGAAGGACGGTTTTCCCGGAGCCGCTGGAACCTATCGTAAGGGAGCATTTTCCCCGTTCGAAGCGGGTGGATATGTCGTGGAGGATTTCTCTCCCGTCAAATGATTTGTATAGATTCTTAACTTCTATCATAGCATCAGTTTGGTGAGAATCAAGTCAAAGATCAGTATCAGGGCGCTGGTGATTACGATGGCCCTGGTGCTGTTGCGGCCCACGCCCAGGGAGCCTCCTTCGGCATAGTATCCGAAATAGGCTGATACGGAGGAGATGAAGAATGCGAAGACGGCAGTTTTGATGCAGCTGTATGTAATAAAGAAACTGACGAACCAATAGCGGATTCCCTGTATGTAGTCCGCTATTCTGATTACGTCAGTGAACAGTACGGTGAGATATCCTCCTGTGATTCCGAGGAATACGCTCATAAGCATAAGCAGGGGAGTGAGGAGGGTGCAGGATATTATTTTCGGCAGGACGAGGAAGTTGGCCGAGTTCACTCCCATCATCTCCATGGCGTCAATCTGCTCCGTAATCCGCATGGTGCCTATTTCGGAGGAGATGTTGGACCCTATCTTGCCCGCGAGAATCAGGCAGACCATAGTGGAACTGAATTCGAGGACAAGTGATTCCCGGGTCATGTAGCCGACGTACATCTTGGGGATGAAGGGGGATTGGAGGTTTCCTGCCGTCTGGATAACCAGTACTGCGCCTATGAAGATGGAGATCAGGGCGATGAGAGGTATGGAATTGATTATGAGCTTGTCCGATTCCTGGATGAACTGCCTGGCCGTAATCTTCCATTTCTCCGGCCGTCTGAAAACCTTTTCCATAAACAGGATGTATCTGCCGGTCTGTATGAAGAATTGTCTGATCATATCCGTATTTCTATGCGTCGGGATTAGTGTTTCAATAATGATGCCGCTAAAATAACCTGATTTGACTTTCATCGGCATCATTGGATATTTTTCCGCAAGAAAGCAAAATCGGATGATAAATCCAATATTTCCACTCTCTGAAAAATTCCTTATATTCGCAGACTAAAATTCAATAGGGTGCAGTTCTTTTATCACTTAGGCATATATCTTTACCTGGCAGTGGCCAGGGTCATGGCATTGTTTGACCATAAGGCGGCGCTGTTCGTCAGGGGGATGGACTCTCTTTTCGACAGAATACGTGACACATACCATCCGGTGAAGCCTGTGGTGTGGTTCCACTGTTCTTCCGTGGGGGAGTTCGAGCAGGCCAGGCCCATCATCGAAAAAATGAGGCGGGACGGGACGGAGTATCAGATACTGGTCACTTTCTTCTCTCCTTCCGGCTATGAACATCTGAAGAATTACGATCAGGCCGACTGGGTGTTTTATCTCCCTCTGGATACCAAACGTAATGCACGGCGTTTCGTCTCCATGATAAAGCCGGCCAAGGCGGTTTTCATCAAGTACGAGTTCTGGATGAATATCCTCGGAGAACTTTCGCGTAACGGGATTCCGACTTACAGTGCGTGTGCCATTTTCCGTCCGGGGCAGATTTTCTTCAGATGGTACGGGTGGATGATGCGTCGGACACTTCGCTGTTTCGATACGCTGTTCATTCAGGATGAACGTTCCCGTATGCTGCTGGAGGGGATAGGAGTCACCAATGTGGAGATATGTGGCGATACCCGTTTCGACAGGGTGAATGAGATTCTCAGTCAGAAGAAGGATGGGGACAAGGTCGCCGAGATGTTCCTTTCGGACAGCACCGGGAGAGTATGGGTGGCCGGGAGCACCTGGCCTGATGACGAACGGCTCATCGCCGGGGCATTCGGACGCCTCAGCCCGATGGCGAAGCTGATACTGGTGCCGCACGAAGTGGAGGAATCCCACATCAGGATGATAGAGAGGATGTTCGCGGATTATGGCACTGTCCGTTATTCCGATCTGGATGGGATGACGCCCGAGCAGTGGGCCGCATCCGGCGGCCATGATGCCAGAATACTTATAGTGAACAGGATAGGTGTTCTTTCCGTCTTGTACAGATATGGCAGATTCGCTTATGTGGGCGGAGGATTCACTTCTTCCGGAATTCACAATATCCTCGAAGCCGCCACTTACGGGAAACCGGTGGTCTTCGGACCCAGTTACCATAAATTCAGGGAGGCCTGGGAGCTTATCGGACTCGGGGGGGCGGTCTCCGTCCGGTATTCCGACGAGTTCGAGAAGGTGGCGCTGATGTGGATGATGGACAGCTCCTGCGGTGAACTGTCGGAGTGCGCCCGGGCAGCGGAGGTCTGTCTCAGTTATGTCCGGGACGGGCTCGGCGCCACGGAGAAGATATGCCGTTCCGTCTTCGCCCGCTGATTTCGGGTTATTTATGGTTCAGCCTGTCGGCAATGTGCCACAATACGATGCCGGTGGCCACTGAGACATTCAGCGAGTGTTTCGTTCCGCTCTGCGGTATTTCCAGACAGATGTCGCTCATGTCCACCACGTCCTGACGTACGCCCTTCACCTCATTCCCGAAGATTACCGCATATCGGACATCGGGGGATGGTGTGAATTTCTCCAGGGATGTGGAATGTTCCGCCTGCTCCACGGATATTATGGTATATCCTGACTCCTTCAGTCTCCTTACCGCTTCTGCGGTGTCTTCGTGATACTCCCAATCCACGGAGAATTCCGCTCCCAGTGCGGATTTGTGTATCTGGGGGGACGGCGGGACCGCGCAGATGCCGCACAGTTCCACTTTTTCTATCAGAAAGGCATCGCTGGTGCGGAATGCGGAGCCTATATTGTGCTGGGAACGGATATTGTCCAGAATTACGGTCACGGGAAGTTTCTCCAGTTTCTTGAATTCTTCTATATCCGGTCTGCCGAGTTCGCTGTTTAATAATTTCCTGAACATTATGGTCGCGAAAAGAAGATTTTGATTAATTTCGCAAAATTACTCAAAACAAATATTTGAATCAATATGAAACAGGACCTGCAGATATTGGATCTCATTCAGAAGGAGGAAAACAGGCAGTTGAACGGCATCGAACTGATCGCCTCCGAAAACTTCGTATCCAAAGGCGTGCTTGAGGCTCTCGGCACGTGCCTTACAAATAAATATGCTGAAGGATATCCGGCAGCCCGTTATTACGGCGGTTGCGAGGTGGTGGATCAGGTGGAAAATCTGGCCATTCAGCGTCTGTGTGAACTCTACGGTGCAGAATTCGCCAACGTTCAGCCCCATTCCGGAGCCCAGGCCAATATGGCTGTTTTCTTCGCCTGCCTGAAACCGGGTGATACTTTCATGGGGCTTGACCTGTCCCACGGAGGACATCTCAGTCACGGTTCCCCGGTGAACATGTCCGGAATAAATTATAATGCGGTTTCCTATAAACTCAATGAGGAGACAGGTCTGGTGGACTACGACCAGATGGAAAGGACCGCGCTGGAATGTAAACCGAAACTTATCGTCGGAGGTGCCTCGGCATATTCCAGAGAGTGGGACTGGAAGCGTATGCGGGAGATCGCCGATGAGGTGGGCGCCATCCTGATGGTGGATATGGCCCATCCGGCAGGACTTATTGCAGCAGGGCTGCTG
>DCIQ01000138.1:30085-37999 GCA_002317435.1 Bacteroidales bacterium UBA1722
ACCCACAAGACTCTGCGCGGACCCCGCGGCGGCGTTATCATCATCGGGAAGGATTTCGAGAACCCCTGGGGATACAAGACCCCGAAGGGGGAAGTCAAGAAGATGTCCCAGCTCATAAACAGCGCCGTATTCCCCGGATGTCAGGGCGGACCTCTGGAACACTGTATCGCGGCGAAGGCCGTGGCTTTCTATGAAGCTCTCCAGCCCGAGTTCAGGCAGTACCAGCTTCAGGTGAAGAAGAATGCAGCCGCCATGGCCGCTTCATTCGCTGCCAGAGGATATAAAGTGGTGTCCGGCGGTACGGATAATCATCTGATGCTGATCGACCTCAGGACCAAGTTCCCCGATCTGACCGGAAAGGTGGCGGAGAAGACCCTCGTGACGGCGGATATCACCATCAACAAGAACATGGTGCCTTTCGACAGCCGCACCCCGTTCTCCACTTCCGGTATCCGCGTAGGTACACCGGCCATCACGTCCCGCGGTCTGGTGGAGAAGGATATGGACGTAGTCGTAGGTCTGATAGATGACGTTCTCTCCGATGTCGAGAATCCTGCGGTTATCGAGAAGACCAGAAAGGCCGCCCATCAGCTGATGGCGGGCAGACCGCTCAATGTATGGTAGGATTATGGATATGGAAGATGTCGCCCTGTCTGCGAAACGGCTGCAGACAGGGCGATTCCGTTTTATGACAGGTTGATGTGTCTCTCCACGATGTCCGCCGCGATGGCACAGAGTTCTCCGCAGGGGCGTTTCCTGTAATATTCCGGTGTCCGGTCCGACGGGGCGGCGGCCTCTTTCAGGAGCGGGGAAAGGCCTAACAGGTCCCTGCAGATAATCGAGCCGTTTATACGGCGGAATTCATCGGCGAATTCCCGTACCAGTTCATAGTTGCGTGTCCTGGCCTGTTTGTCGGAAATGTCGCCGGCGGGGGATATGAATCCGGCCATGATGGTCATTCCGGATACGGTGCCGCAGACTTCCCTCATCCGTCCCATGCCTCCTCCGAAACCGGAGCAGAGTGCCGCGAGGTTCTTTTCATCCGGCCCTCCGATGGAGGCGATCCAGTCGCTGAAGGCCAGCACTACGGACTGACAGCAGTTATATCCCGAATTGAACAGTTCGGATGCGCGTTCGGCTCTCGTCATATCATTTACCATTTTATCTCTCTTGCTCCGTTTTCAAGTTCGCTGATGGACACTTTCACTGCCTCTTCGGGCAGCAGCCCGCCTATCTTTTCCGGCCATTCCATCAGACACAGTCCGTCGCTCTCATACATATATTCCTCAAATCCCATGTCATAGACTTCCTGGAGCTTCTCTATCCTGTAGAAGTCGAAATGGAATACGGGCAGCCCGGTGCGTGTGCGGTATTCGTTCACTATGGTGAAAGTGGGACTGTTCACCACGTCATCCACCCCCAGTTCGGCACACAGCGCGGTGATGAAAGTGGTCTTCCCGGCTCCCATGGAGCCATAGAATGCGAATATTCTGTTTTTGCCTTCGGCAATACCCGCTTTCCCGATGAATTCGGCGGCCGCCTCACTGATGTGGCTCAGGTCTTTTATCGTGACAGTATTCATCTTTTTCTGTTTTGACGGCGTTTTCAGTCCGCATAGGCCCCTTCCCTGGAGAGCAGGTGGGGGAGATTGGCGATTCCGAAGGCGGTGACGGCTGTCACGAGAGCGCTCTGCCGGAGATACTCTGCGGGGCACTGGTAGAAAAGGTCCCTTTCGGTATGCCAGATTTCACGATAGTCGAAATATCTCCCTGCCGGATCCGTCTCCCTGAAGGAGATGGTGGGTACACCCTGTTCCGCGAAGTAGGCATAGTCGGAATGTCCTCCGTTCTTGGGTCTGGGGGATGGAGGATCCGTCCTCTTGTTTACCGTAAACGGGAAAAACAGGTCGGGTTCGGATGTGAGCGGCTTGCAGACTTGCACGAAGTCATCGTACATCGCTTCCGGCACGGTGACCGATGTGGCGGCCAGAGGACCGCCGTCCCGGTTGAAGAGATTTGAAATTTTGGACATCTGCTCCATATGGTGTTCCACATAGTATTTGGAACCCCACAGGCCGAATTCTTCTCCGGTCCACAGGCAGAAGAGGATGGTACGTTCCGGTCTGGCTCCGCAGGACGTGAGCAGACGTGCCGCCTCCAGAGTCACGGAACTGCCGTTTCCGTCATCCACTGAACCTGTAGCCACGTCGAAGGCATCCAGATGTCCGCTTATTATTACATATTCGTCAGGATGCTTGGTGCCTTTCAGTGCCCCGATGATATTGTGGTACTTGACAGGTTTCGGGGAGAAATGGTTTCTGATGTCGAATTCCAGGAAGAAAATTCTCTTTTCGAGCACTTTTTCCTTTATTGTTTCGTACTGGTGCTCATCGAGTTTGATGTCAGGAACCTTGGGAAGGTTTGTGAATGAGAGCTCTTCCAGATGTTTCCTGTCATAGAGGGTGGTGATGGGTGTCCGTGCCGACTGGATGAAGCCGAGCACTCCCATCTCAGCCATGGTCTTGTAGAAAGTGGTGTCGGTATCGCGGGTCTGGTCGACGGGCCATCCGGTGGACCGTCCGCCTACGAGCACCCAGGCTCCCGGCAGAACCCCTTTCATCCTGTCGAGATCCTTCCGGGAACGCGGCTCCATATACACCCTGCCGGTCTGTGGACCTTTGGTTCCGGCGGTGTAGGAAGGGGTGGTGAAGTGAAGACTCATACCGTCGCTGTCATCGAGCATCCTTCCGAACCAGGGTCCGCGGTTGAAACCCGTTTTGAGTTCACCCACTTCCTCGACGGTGACTTCAAGACCCCAACTGCGCATAAGGTCCGCCGCCCACATCTCCGCATCTTCCAGAGCATGCGAGCCTACGGGACGACCTCCTATCGTATTCGACAGGACATCAAGATGCTCCATTACGCGGTTGTCGTTCAGCCCTGTCTCGATTATTTTTCCGGTTACTTTTCCGTTCTGTGCCCGGGACGGACCTGCCGTGGCCAATGAGACGGACAGAACGATGAGAATGATGGTACAGTGTTTCATGGGAAGATTATTTTGGCTTCAAAATTAGTAAAATCCCTCCCGATGTGTCGGGAAATGCAGAAAAAGAAATACTTTTTTTAAAAAAGGAAATATCTGATGTCAGGAATCCCGGCTTGAAGGGAAGGCACCGTAGATTTGCGTGAAAATTGATGATATGTTGTGTAAGTGTTACAGTGCCACCTGCATCGGACTGGATGTCCTGCCGGTGACCGTTGAAGTGTCCGTGACTCCCGGGGTGGGATTCGAACTGGTGGGTCTGCCGGACAGCGCGGTGAAGGAGTCTATAGCCAGAGTGTCCGCAGCCCTGACGGGAAACGGATACCGTCTGCCGGGGAAGAAGACAGTGGTCAATATGGCTCCCGCCGATCTGCGGAAGGAGGGTTCGGCTTTCGATGTGGCCATAGGAATCGGTCTGCTGGCTGCTTCCGAACAGATCGTGGTGCACTCCTCCGAGAAGACTTTGATAGTAGGGGAACTGTCCCTGGACGGATATCTCAGGCCGGTCAGGGGTGTGCTCCCCATAGCCATCCGGGCCGGAGGGATGGGATTCGAACGATGTATCTTTCCCCGTGAGGGTTCGTGGGAAGCGGCCGATGTGGATGATATCCCCATCTATGTGGCCGACACTTTGATGGATGTGGTCAATATCCTTCAGGATGAACCTTATATAGAGGATCTGCGGCTCAGACCGGGGACTCGCGGCGGGAAGTCGGACCGTCTGATGACGGACGATTTCTGCGACGTGATGGGGCAGGAAACTGCCAAGAGGGGGTTGGAGATAGCTGCCTCCGGTGCGCATAATCTTCTGCTGACCGGACCTCCGGGTGCCGGGAAAAGCTTTATGGCCAGATGTCTGGCCGGAATCCTCCCTCCGATGGGCAGACAGGAATCCATGGAGACCAGTATGATATATTCGGTGGCGGGACAGCTTTCCTCGGAGGGGGGACTGCTCGTGAACAGACCTTTCAGATCTCCGCACCATACCGCCAGCCTGGCCTCCCTGGTGGGGGGCGGGAAGAATGCGACTCCCGGAGAGATAAGTCTGGCCCATAACGGAGTACTCTATCTGGATGAGATAAATCTCTTTCCCTCTTCGGTGCTGGATGTCCTCCGCCAGCCTCTGGAAGAGAGGTGCATCTCGATATCCAGAGTCAGGTACAAGGTGAAATACCCGGCTTCATTCATGCTGGTGGGCTCCATGAATCCCTGTCCCTGCGGATATTACGGATTCGAAGACAATTGCCCGGAGGGCGGCGGTGCTGCGGGACACAGATGCACCTGTTCCCCGGGGATAATCCAGCGCTACAGGACCCGCATATCGGGACCCCTGATGGACAGGATAGACCTTAACGTCCGGGTCCGGCCGGTGGAAAGTTCCAGACTGGTGGACGGGGTGAAGGCGGAGTCGAGTGCGGTGATAGCGGAACGGGTCGCTGCGATGAGGAGACTGCAGGCGGAGCGGTTCGCCGGTGACGGCATATTCACAAACTCCCAGATGAATGCCCGGCATCTGAAGAAATATTGCCCTTTGGGCAAGGAAGAGAAGGAACTGTGCGGGAAGATGATGACCGCCTATGCGCTCTCCGCCCGCTCATATTCCCGTATCCTGAAAGTGGCCAGGACCATCGCGGATATGGACGGGAGCGGGGATATCCGCCCGGCGCATCTGCTGGAGGCGGTGCAGTACAGGATTGTATAGTTCGAGGAGGTATCCCGTGACGTTTTTCAGAAAACGTTTGCTGGGAACGTTTTTTTGTATATCTTTGCGGTCCCAATATTGGGACAGGATTAATAATCAATTGCTTAAAGTTATGGCAGAGTATTTATCAGCAGACAAAAAGCAGGAGATTTTCGGACAATACGGAAAGTCTAATAAGGACACCGGCTCGGCTGAGAGTCAGATTGCTCTATTTTCCTACCGTATCGCTCACCTTACGGACCACCTGAGAAACAACAAGAAGGACTATGGCACACAGCGTTCTCTTCTCAGACTCGTCGGTAAGAGACGTCGCCTTCTGGACTACCTCAAGGAGAAGGACATCGAGAGATACAGAGAGATAGTTAAGGCGCTTAACCTTCGTAAATAAAGGTAAAAGCAGAAATGGAGGCTGTCCGTGCGACAGCCTTTTTTTATGCCTGCTATTGGTAAAGTCAGCAATTACGAATAACTTTGCACAATTTACAGTTCCTTATCGGCTGATTATCGCCGATTACTGAAGACAGGACACTTATTTTATAACAAGTCAATATGAATATCGTTAAGAAAACCATCACATTGGGTGATGGCAGAACAGTGGAGATCGAAACCGGAAAACTGGCCAAGCAGGCTGACGGTTCGGTGGTCCTCAAGGTAGGCGGCACGATGCTGCTTGCTACAGTTTGCTGTGCGAAAGAGGCTAAAGAAGATGTGGACTTTATGCCCCTTTCAGTAGAATACAAGGAAAAATTCTACGCTGCCGGACGTTTCCCCGGCGGATTCATGAAGAGAGAAGGAAAGGCTTCAGATTCGGAGATTCTCGTAGCCCGTCTCGTGGACAGGGCGCTGCGTCCCCTTTTCCCCGACAACTTCCACGCTGAAGTATTCGTAAACGTGATCCTTATCTCTGCGGATAAGGAGAATATGCCCGACTCATTCGCAGGTCTGGCGGCATCGGCCGCACTCGCCGTCAGCGACGTGCCTTTCGGAGGTCCCATCTCCGAGGTCCGCGTGGCCCGTATCGACGGTCAGTTCGTGATAAACCCCACGTTCGCCCAGCTGGAGAATGCTGACCTCGAACTGATGGTGGCCGCCACCTATGACAATATCATGATGGTCGAAGGTGAGATGAAGGAAGTCTCCGAACACGATATGCTCGAAGCCATCAAGTTCGCTCACGAAGAGATAAAGAAACACTGTCTGATGCAGATGGAACTCACGAAAGAGGTCGGCAAGGAGACCAAGCGCGAGTATTGCCACGAGACGGATGACGAGCAGCTCCGCGAGGCTCTCCATAAATTCTGCTATGACCGCTGCTATGCCATCGCCAAGTCGGGGCTGGCCAAGCAGGAACGCGAAGACGCTTTCGGCGGTCTGAAGGAAGAATTCATCGAAACCATCCCCGAAGAGGAGCGTGACGATAAGATGATAATGATCAACAGATACTATGCCGCCGTCGAGAAAGAGGCCATGCGCCGGATGATCATCGACGAAGGTATGCGTCTGGACGGTCGTAAGAACGATCAGATCCGTCCTATATGGTGTGAGGTGGATTACCTCCCCGGAGCCCACGGTTCCGCCATCTTCACCCGTGGAGAGACCCAGTCACTGGCATCGGTGACCCTCGGCACCAAGATGGATATGAAGGAGATGGACGAGGTGCTCGTCCAGGCGACACAGCAGTTCGTCCTGCATTATAATTTCCCTCCCTATGCCACTGGTGAGGCCAAGCCCCAGAGAGGTGTGGGCCGTCGTGAGATAGGTCACGGTAATCTGGCTTGGAGAGCCCTCAAACCTATGGTTCCCGTAGGAGAGGAGAATCCGTACGCCGTACGCGTGGTTTCCGATATCCTCGAATCCAACGGTTCATCTTCGATGGCTTCCGTATGTGCGGGATGTATGGCACTCATGGATTCGGGTGTCAAACTGAAAAAGCCTGTGGCAGGTATTGCCATGGGGCTTATCTCTGACGAGAAGACCGGCAAGTTCGTAGTTCTGTCCGATATCCTCGGTGATGAGGACCACCTCGGAGATATGGACTTCAAGGTTACGGGTACCCGTGACGGCATCACCGCCACCCAGATGGATATAAAGGTGGACGGTCTGCCCTATGAGATTCTGGAACAGGCTCTCGCACAGGCCAAGGCCGGCCGCGAACATATCATGGGCGAGATGATGAAGACCATCAGCGAGCCCCGTGCCGATTACAAGCCCAATGTTCCCCGTATCATCCAGATCACTATCCCCAGCGAGTTCATCGGTGCAGTTATCGGGACCGGCGGAAAGGTTATCCAGGAGATTCAGAAGACCACCAATACTGTCATTACCATCACTGAAGAGGGTAATCAGGGTATCATCGACATCTTCGGTGAGAACAAGGACTGTATGGATGCCGCCCTGGCACGCATCAAGGCCATCACTACCGTTCCCGAGGTAGGTGAGACATATCACGGAAAGGTCGTTTCCATTCTGGAATTCGGTGCTTTCGTGGAGATTCTCCCCGGAAAGGAAGGTCTGCTGCATATTTCCGAACTCGACTATAAGAAGGTCGATAAGGTGGAGGATGTCCTGGCAGTCGGCGACGAGGTGGACGTGAAACTCCTCGAGATCGACGCCAAGTCCGGCAAGATGAGACTTTCCCGCAGGGCTCTGATGGAGAAGCCCGAAGGATGGGTGGAGCGTGAACGCAAGCCCCGTTTCGAAAAGGACGGTGACCGCGGACCCCGCCGTGACGGTGACCGCCGCGATGACCGCAGAGGACCCCGCCGTGACGGTGACCGCCGTGACGACCGCAGAGGCCCCCGTCGTGACGGTGACCGCCGCGAACATCGCGAGGAACGTCCGGCAGACAATGAATAGTCGGAGACTCAGATAATGTGCTGGGCTGGCCGTACCGGTCAGCCCAGTTTTTTGTTCGTGTTTTTTGGCTAAGCGGACAATGACTGATGTCCGCTTAGCAAAAAAATCGCTCATTCACTCAAAATGGACTCCGCATCTCAGAAATACCACGGATGCTCGATGATGCGGGTGATGCCGGTTTCGCCTTCGTGGCCGATGATGCGGCGGACGGCTATTATCTGTTTCGAATCATAGAAGTCAGCCCTGTCGGGCAATATGCTATTTGTGCGGACCATCAGGGAGGAGTGGATGAAGCGGGCATCTCCCAGATAGAT
>DCIQ01000058.1:0-2034 GCA_002317435.1 Bacteroidales bacterium UBA1722
CAGTCCCGAACGTCTCATACAAGGTGCACACCACACAAGGCGAGACAGTAGATGTCCACAACCCTTCGGGACTCCCCGCCCCTACCCTGATAGACTATATCGAAGAACCCTATATAAGGGCCCAGATTATCTCCAAGGCTGATTTCTTCGGTCCCATCATGAAACTGTGCCTGGATAAAAGAGGGGTCCTCAAGAGCCAGCACTTCATCACGGCCGACCGTGTGGAACTCACCTATGACATGCCTCTGGCGGAAGTTGTGTTCGACTTCTACGACAAACTGAAATCCATCTCGAAAGGATATGCCTCCTTCGACTACCGCATCATCGGATTTGACCGGGCGGATCTGGTGAAACTGGACCTTCTGCTGAACGGAGAACAAGTGGATGCCCTCTCTTCCCTGATCCATCGGGAACATGCATACGATTTCGGCCGCAGGATGTGCGAGAAGTTGAAAGAACTCATCCCGCGCCAGCAGTTTGAAATCGCCATACAGGCTGCCATCGGTGCGAAAATCATCGCCAGAGAGACAGTAAAGGCCGTCCGAAAAGATGTCACGGCCAAGTGTTACGGAGGCGACATAACCAGAAAGAGAAAACTTCTGGAGAAACAGAAGAAAGGCAAGAAGAGAATGAGACAAGTCGGAAACGTGGAAGTGCCACAGTCCGCATTCATGGCCGTACTGAAACTCGACTGACGACACCTCTATGGACAGCCGGGATATTCTTGACATATATGAACAGCCTGGAGAACAGGAGCACGCCTTCAATCTTATAATCCGGGAATATTCCGAACGCCTGTACCTCAGCATCCGGAGAATGGTACGCTGCCACGAAGATGCAGACGACATACTTCAGAACACCTATATAAAGGTATGGAACGCCCTTCCTGTATTCAGAGGGGATTCCTCTCTCTATACCTGGATATATAAAATCGCCATAAACGAAACGCTTTCATTCCTGAAAAAGGAAAAACTCCGCAGCATGTTCTCGATGACCGGACACGAGGAGACCATCGACAACACCAGAGAGGGAGAATCCTTCCTCGACGGAAACGAACTGTCCCTGAAACTCCACAAGGCAGTGATGAAACTCCCGCCCAAGCAGCGCACCGTATTCACGATGAAGTATTTTGATGAGATGAAATACGAAGATATCGCAGATATTCTCGGAGGCACCACAGGCTCGTTGAAAGCATCATATCATCACGCATATACCAAAATCACCGAAAGTCTCCGAAAAGAAGATTAAACCTTTTGTCCTTAAAAGTGTCAAACGGCATAAATATGAGAAAAGAACAAGACATATTGGATGATGAAAGACTCCGGCAGAATCCCTTTTCTGTCCCGGACGGTTATGTTCCGGAATTGGAAGAAAAGGTTCACCGCCGCATTTTCGCGGAAGAACCCCTGACTCCCCTGGCTGTCTTTCTGGCCAGAGCCAAGGCTCCCGCACTTCTCGCGCTGACCTTCTGTATCATATTCGCCATGGGTTACGGAGTCCTCTCCCTGACCGGCACCGCAGAATCCCAGGCAGTCCCCTCCTCCGGTTTCGCCGATCTGATGGAGCAGGGTTACATACACTCGGATTTCATAGAAGACTATTACGATCATATACACACCGAAACCATACTTGAAGATACCTTCGCCGCGATGGAGATGACCTCAGAGATGGAAGAAGAGATAATGAGATACATTACTCTGAACGACATCGCGGAAGAATATGAAACAAGCATCGAATAACAGAAGCAGCAGATATGAAACACATCCTCACATTACTCACACTTATATTTCTGTCCTATGGTTTGAGTGCCCAGCCGTCACAGCACCAGCCGGGATTTCAGAACAAACCGCAGAAAGGGGACCGTCCTGCCGGATGGGAACAGATAGAAAGTATGAAAGTAGCCTTCTTCACCTCCGAAATGGAACTCACCCCGGAAGAAGCCGCACGATTCTGGCCCGTCTATAACCAATACTCAAAAGAACAGAGGGAACTCGGCCGGAACACCCACACTCTGTTCATGCAGATAGAGAAAGC
>DCIQ01000058.1:2055-4007 GCA_002317435.1 Bacteroidales bacterium UBA1722
GTACGGGAAGGCGGCAGCAGCGATGTGGAATTGAAGAAACTCGTCAGCAGTTACGAAGACGCCAGAATAAAAGAAGCCGAACTGATAAGACTTTACACGGATGAGTTCTATAAAGTCCTTTCCCCGGAAAAAACAGTCAGGATGCTTATGGCGGAAGAGCATTTCCGTTTCAAGATGATTGACACCTGGAGATCCCACCGTCCCGGCGCCCCTATGGGCAGTGGCGAATCCGCCGGTCAGGTACATCCCGACAGATAAATATGATCAAGGCAGAATCCATAGAGAAATCCTTCGGCTCCCTGAAAGTTCTGAAAGGCATCGACTTCGAAGCCGACGCTGCAGAAGTGGTATCCATCGTAGGAGCCAGCGGTGCGGGCAAATCCACACTCCTTCAGATTCTCGGTTCCCTGTCCGGTCCGGACAGCGGAAAAGTTTTCATAAACGGCACCGACATATTCTCCCTCTCCCCGGATGAGCTCTCCGACTTCAGGAACAGGCATATCGGTTTCGTATTCCAGTCCCATCACCTTCTCCCCGAGTTCTCCGCTCTCGAGAACGTAATGATCCCGGCCCTCATCGCCCACAAAAGCGAGACACAGACCAGAAAGAAAGCCATCGAACTGCTGACCCTCACAGGACTCGGCAGACGTCTGTCACACAAGCCGTCCGAACTCTCCGGAGGAGAACAGCAGCGCGTAGCCATAGCCCGTGCCATCATAAACGAGCCCACCGTTCTTTTCGCCGATGAACCTTCAGGAAATCTGGACAGCGCCACCAAACGCGAGATTCACCAGCTTTTCTTCGACCTGCGGGACCGTCTCGGAATAACTGTCATAATCGTAACCCACGACCACGATCTGGCCAAGATGTCAGACAGAATGCTCGAAATGCGCGACGGCCAGTTCGTATGACGGAACAAGATTTTCAGGAAGGATATTTCACATTCCGCAGATTCCGTGTAAGACAGACTGATTCATCCATGAAAGTCGGTACGGATGCCGTACTGCTCGGCTCGTGGATGAGCCTGCCATCATCCGAAAAGACCCCCGAACTGCTGGACATAGGCACCGGCTGCGGAGTAATCTCCCTGTTCGCCGCCCAGCGGCTCTCCTCCGCCTGTGATGATTTTCACATAACAGGCATCGATTCAGATCCATCTTCCGCCAGGGAGGCTGCCCTGAATTTCGCAGAATCCCCTTGGGCTCCTTTCCTGAACTCTATTGATTTAAGCCTTCGGCAATACACAAGCACTTCGGAGGAAGGGGTTTTCGACTCCATATTCTCCAATCCTCCATACTTCATCAACTCGCTCAAGGCTCCCGACCTGCGCCGGAGTTCGGCACGTCATACCGACTCCCTCCCGTTCAGCGAACTGATAGAATGCAGCGGCAGACTCCTGAAAAACGGAGGTGTGCTGTCCGTCATTCTCCCTCCCGACGAAGGGAAACAATTCTGTTCCATCGCCAGAGCACACGAACGCTCCGGCGGACGATTCACCCTGTCCCGCCTGTGCAGAGTCTATCCTTCCGCCGGCAAACCTCTCAAACGGCTAATGATGGAATTCATCTGGTCTTCGGGCCAATCCCTCAACACACCTGTTCCTGCCGGCGAAGACCTGATACTTCAGGAAGGGACTCTGCGCACCCCGGAATACAAACTGCTTACTGAGGATTTCTACGTGAAGTGAAAACATCCCGGAAATACTCGAATACCGGCTGCCTCGAAACATTGAACGGTCCCAAATAGAACATGTGGGCGAAAAACGGATCCAGCACATGCCGATAGTAATCCGACACATCCGTATAGACGACTCCTGGAGCCCGCATATATGCCGGACAGGGGCCATGTCCCAGATTGGCCCCCCTGTGAAAACACTCCTCCTCGATACGGAGCAGATGGTCATACTGATTTGAAGTGACATAGACTTTCCCGGAGACCGCCTTCACCAGAGG
>DCIQ01000055.1:0-2125 GCA_002317435.1 Bacteroidales bacterium UBA1722
CTTTTGATGCCAGTAACGGTGCCGGACCCGTGACACGGTCTTGCACTGACATCGAAGGCACCGACAAAAACTACCAATATGAATTGAAGTCTGTCTATAACATACAGGCCTATTAACCCTTTTTCCTTATTTTATATGAGAAATACTCTTTATTCTTTGATCGCCCTGACTATTGCCACATTTATGGTTTCTTGTACCCAAACTGAACCTGAGGGCTTAAATGATATTTGCTTTTTACCGAATAATTTGGAATTTGAAGCATCAGATTCGACAAAAGTTACTTCTATTTCTGATGATGATAGGCCGTATAATATTTACGGGCTATGGAGCATACGTGGTACAACGATAAGAATAGACGGAGACAATCTTTACGCACGACCCATCAATCCCTATGACAGCATTGAGCTTTTCAAAAAGTATTATTCTGAAAAAGGTGCCAAAATCGATCCGCTCTTTGTCGATACACTGACCGTGCATCAAATAACGGGGTATTCAATCAAATGGAAATGGATAGAAATAACTATTGATGAAGTTTTTTATATCAACGTTGAAAGTAATGATTCAGGAAAAGAAAGAACAGCCACTATCGAATACGATATGGGGGATGCTTTCCCATACCTGACAATTTCCCAAAAAGCCACTTCAAACTGATAAGCGTAACAAAGCACCCTTCGCTTCCGATCAGTTATGGCAGCCTTCTTCTCCATCCCCAAAACAGGTGCCGAAGCTGCAGGTGGGAGATCTTCTTATCTGAAAAAACGGCTAAGCGGACAATAAATGATGTCCGCTTAGCCAGTTTTTTGCGGTTTTTGTATTTTTGTCAGCGTCCCGAGAGGGAAAAAGGCCGGTACACCAGTTTCATCAGATAGACTGCGCTACCCTGAGCCGGTCAGAATCGTCCGAGGTCACTGATAGCCACATCCATCTCCATTCCAAGCACCGGTACAGAGGCACATACCGAAAGATAGAAATCGATCACCGAAAAGACATCCGGCCACCCGGCCATCATCTCAATAGCACAAGGCATCATAACGGAAATACCGCTGAATGCCAGCTGGGAAAGCCCCGACAGATCCACATCCTCCACCCGGCAGGAAGGTATCCCGAAAGATCCTACAACTCCGCCGGAGACGGAGGCAGCCACAGGTCCGCGGACCTCCCCTGTCTTCCGATTCAGCCATCCCACCAGATGCATCCGAGCATCGAAAAGCAGCTGCCGCGAACTATCCCTGCGGGTGACCAGCAGAACCGCCACCGTATTCCCGACGGTATCGGCCATCCCGCACGCCCGGGAATAGAAAGCTGAGAGATCCACATCTGAGGATATATCCACATTATGTATCAGAAACGGAACTCCATCACAGAGAATACCGCCCGCCCTCTTCAATGCTCCTCCGGTATCCAGCAGGCACTCCCTCTCATCCGAGAAAAGGAGTTCCATCCCCGGCCAGCAGTCCCTATGCGTAAACCGCAGATACTCCTCCAGCATATCAGCCTGATGATGAAGATTCACCACCGCTTTCCTCCACCCGGCGGCATACAGCCGGTCCAGCAGAACGGAAATCATCGGCTTCCCTCCGACCGGGGCCAGCGCCTTGGGTATATGGTCAGTCAGCGGACGGAGCCTGGTACCCATCCCCGCCGCCGGTATGAAACAGACCTTCCCGACAGGGGAGATATCGTCACCATCCTCCAGATGCCATTCCCTGAAATAATCCTGCTCCCTATGAGAGAGCCGCACCACCACCTTCCGCCCGGAAAACCTCTCCACCAGATGAGCCGCCATCTTCCCGGCGCAATACACCGAACGATGCTGTCCCCCGGTACATCCGAAACTGAACATCAGATGATCCAATCCTCTCTCGAGATACTTCCGTACGTGGGCATCCGCCATCACATACGCGGCGGAAAGATACTGCTGCACCTCCCCCTTCTCCTCCAGCCACGACGCCACATCGGCATCCATCCCGGTAGAGCGCCTGAACTCGGGCACCCTCCCCGGATTCAGCATCCCCCGGCAGTCGAAAACATACCCGCCCCCGTTAAGGGAGGAATCCGCCGGAATCCCCTGCATATACGAGAAACTGCACACCTCCACCACCAGAACTCCTTTTTCCTTATTCTT
>DCIQ01000055.1:2163-2845 GCA_002317435.1 Bacteroidales bacterium UBA1722
TGAGGTACGGATACTCCGGGAACACCTTCCCGAAAAACGAGCCGGTCAGAAGAAGGTCCGCAAGGTTCTTCAACCCGAAAACGGTACTTCTCTGGAAGCGCACCTTCCCCTGATAATTTCCCCGGAATCCATAAGCGGCCAGCACCTGCAGGGTCCGGAACAGTACGAAGATCCTCAGTTCATCCATAAACCGTTCCCTGTCCACCTTCCTGTATGCGGCCAGAGCCTCCAGATATGCCGACACCAGTTCCCTCTTCAAATCATCGGGATACATGGCCATCGCCTGCCACACGAAAGAGGCCACGTCATAGTGGACCGGTCCCCTCCTGCCCCCCTGATAATCTATGAAATACGGCTGCAGTTTTCCATCACGTTCACGGAGCATCACATTCCGGGCCTGAAAATCCCGATGCATGAAAGCATCCGCAGGGATACAGCACAGCCTGTCCGCCAACTTCTCGAATTCATCTTCCAGAAGAAGTTCATCGAAATCCACACCGGCAGTCTTCAGGAAACAATACTTGAAATAATGCAGGTCGAACATCACCATCCGCCTGTCAAACGAAGGCTGGGGATAGCAGACACTCCAGTCAATGCCCTCACCTCCCTCGCACTGAAGAGCCGGAAGCGCCCTCATGACATCACACAGAAGCGTCCTCTCCTTCCCGGAATAACCGTCACC
>DCIQ01000055.1:3018-11863 GCA_002317435.1 Bacteroidales bacterium UBA1722
GACGGCCCGCTCGCCCCGACCACCGACTCCCCGTTCCCGAGATACATCCTCACATACCGTCTCGGACTCGCCGAAGCGGGGAAACTCTCCACCCGCACGGGATTCTGAGAAAACAAACTGAAAAAAAGACTTCTTATATCTGACATCTCCGTAAATTTCTAATTCATCCTCCGCACATAACATCCGACACCGCTATTTTCTGCAAAGATAGCCAACCATGTCCGATAGAAAAATACATTTACGATATACCGTACTTCAGCGGAAGTTACAGTTCAAATTGCTGCTACTTGACCCGCTTCAAAAGTTCCTGAACATATTTGTTGTGAACCCTCAAGTCCGGGCGGCCAGTGAATGTCCCATCCTTTTCAACAAGCACATAGAAAGGAATCCCGTCAACATTGAGATATGCATCCAATTCCTTAATTAACCCCTTGCTGAGGCGATAATGGATACCTCGGATATTTTTGACAGACTCCTGATATTCGATTATCGGGGAAGAATCATCGGCAATATATATCCAAACAATATCACCGCTGCTCAGAACATCATCCTTGAGCGGCTCGTTAGTTGAAATCGCCCCCCTGCACGGCGAGCACCATGTGTTCCACAAATCAATCATAACGACCTTCCCTTTATATGGCTCAATAATCTGCTTGATCCACTCTTCTGCTCCGTCCCATTCAGTTACTGTTTCGTATGAACCTGATGTCAGTTTTTCCAGCACTTCGTTTTGGATGGAACACAAGGCTGTTTTGAGGAATTCCCACTTGAAATCTTCAATGGTTTGGAAATCTTCCTTTGTCAATTCACCATTCTTCGCCTTACCGACATATGACTTGGCTATCGAGATTTCAGCGGAGTCTGCCAAATCAGGCAAGTCAAATATATCCGATAATGAGAACTGCCAGTTAAATTTTTCCAGTACTGACAGACGCCGGTCAGTTGTTGAGATATAATGGATATTTGATTCCGAATAACCCGCTCTTTCCTTCATTATGTTATGCCCGAAACAGTTAAGATCAATGTTCACATCAATAGTATCTCCGGGGTTTATGATACCATCAACCATCGTTTGGGTCCCGATAAAGCATACTTGATAGAATGCGGAACCTCTTTGGGAGAATGAAATTGCAGTTTCTCCGTTATCATCAACATACATCTCACCCGACGCAGAATCGACAACACCTCCGATGCAGTAGGAAATACAGGACTTCATCATCGATTTGTAATTCAGCAAATGTATGTTAATGAATGATTCTCCGATACACTCATCAAACGCCAATGGTTCTGACAGATCTTCCTGATATTGGATTCTCTCGTCCTGAACTTCCCGGTCATTACCTGTCAAGTCAACACCAAAAAAACAGAAACATTCAACCCCTCCGAGGACATCAATGGATTTTACGTGGTTGGGTACTGGCTCGTATATGACAGAGAACTCTTTTTTTCCGCTTTCATCATAAACAATCTTCTCTCCGGGAGTCATACCAATGCCACCTTTAGCCGGATAATCGTTACCGCAGGCGCATATTTTCCAATCCGTATCATTATCAATCTCATAATTGGAAACAAAGCTGGAGGAAAAGGTCACGACAGTAGCAGAATCGGAGAACTCCACTTTTGTGATGTCGGTAAAATCGTAAAGCGCGGAATGAATGAAAGGATAAGGGATAACCTCGGCGATTTTGTGATTCGAACAGGAAGCCCCTGCGATAATTGCCAAAGCAATGAGGATGTAGGATTTCTTCATATTGAGCAGGTTTACTATTTCCAGTCAAACACAGAATGTTTACAACAGGATAAAAGATAAAGTTGTCCCCATGCCTGCCGATATTCAATATGGTGATATCGTTTCCCACCGAAAAAAGGGACAAGGGACAGTGATTATTTCTTACACCACGTGAAGAAGAGTATCCACGTCAATACGATTGGAGCGACTATCCATCTGAAGCTGTTGTAAATACCAGTTGTGGCGATGAAGATACATATTGCTGCATAAGCAAACAAGCAGGCGGAATACACTATCTTGAATTTTTTCAAGTCATATTTTTCCGGGTGTCTGGTCATCAATGTCAAGGACATATACTTCTCTCCTGCAAACTTGAGAAATAGGACGGCAACAACGGCCAGGACAAATGCAAGTAATCTGCAGAAAACATCAATCGGATTCTGTTTTGTCAGGGAGAAAGGCCACAATTTCCATGTCCAAGATACCCTGAACTCCTTCGTCAGATTTGTCTTTACGCAGTAACACCGGCCGTCACTCTCGCGGAAGTATACCTTTATATATGGTCTTCTCCCGTCTCTCGCCAGAAATTGCGATCTACCTGGATAGAAATAAACATGGATATTCCTGAATGTCAGCTCAGTAATTTCGATGGAATCCTGAATGAATGAGCATCGCTTCTCAGGCTCTCCAATACGGCGGCATACCTCTTCAACAGTCATTCCGACATATTTTTCAGTCATTTCATCATCACTGGTGACTATTTCTGTCTCGCGGACGATACAGGAGTTGAACAAAATGGTCACTACTGACAAGAGTACGAGGGTGATGATGCGGGTTCTCATAGAACTGATTGATTTCTTTCTGGTCAACAAACTAATAACTCACTTTACCATTCTGCGTAAAGGTAACATTTTTTTTCAAAATCATTACTGTCTGCTAAACGAAGTGAAAAAATAATGCCTCCTGAAGGGGTATTGTGCATATGAGCATTGTCGAAGTCGCGAAAAAGCACTCAACCCGAAAAACACCTCAGGAGGAAATGCCATTCAGAATTATCCCAAAGCCAGATGACTGCTTGAAGTTGGATCAAGTTCTACCAACCTCAGGCGCCAAGCCGCTATCAGTGCCATTCTGAACAGGCTCTGCGACTGAGGTGTTTTTCGGGTTGGCGAAATCACCCACGAGTTTCCAATCTGGATAAAGAAATAATAATAGTGGCATCCCGGATGACGCGTCCACAGGAAAACAAGCCCCCCGGAATAGGTATATTTCCGGAGGGCTGCCGCCGGCGAGGAGGGGACCCGCGGCCCATCCGGGCCGTGGGGAGTCCCGGAGGAAATATACTCTTCCGGGGAGCGTGTGTCCATATAGAGGAAATCCCTTCCCCCTGAGGGGGAAGTGGCTGCAGAAAGCAGCCGATGCGGGGGTCATAAAAAAAGCCCATCCTGTTCAGATGGGCTCCGGAGCGGAAAACGGGGTTCGAACCCGCGACCTTCGGCTTGGGAAGCCGACGCTCTACCAACTGAGCTATTTCCGCAAAAAAACGTACCTTTGTGCGATTTCGGCGCGAAGATATGAATTTATATTTATATATCGGTAAAAAAATTGGAGGAAAAAGCGGCATAGCCACCGCCAGCGTCGCCCTGAGCATCTTCGTCATCCTCATCGCCATCTGCGTATCGGAAGGGTTCAAGAGAGAGATAGGGATGAAGGCGGCAGGCTTCTCGGGCGAGATAGTCCTCACGGTCCCCGGGCAGGAGCTCACCACATACACGTACAATCTGAACACGAACCTCTCATTCCTCGATGATATCCGGTCGATCAAAGAAGTGAAGAGCGTGGAAGGCGTCACATACAGCGTAGGAATGGCCAAGACAGACGACCAGGTGTCCGGAGTCCTTTTCAAGGGGGTCGGAGAAAATTATGCACTGGACTTTTTCACTCCGTTCCTGAAAGAGGGCAGGCTCCCGCGCTTCTGCGACTCGCCGGACAAACCGTCGAACGAAATATTGATATCCGAAAGGATGGCCCTCCAGATGGGCTACACCTGCGGAGATGCCATGATAGCGTATTTCGTGGGAGACGGGAACATAAAAGTCCGCAAATTCACCGTCACCGGCATCTACGACATCAGGCTTGAAAATATAGACGAAGTTCTCGTCGTCTGCGACATCCGCCAGACCTGCCGGCTGAACGGATGGACTCCCGAAGAAGTATCCTGCATCGAGATAGGACTGGGAGGAGACGGCACCGCCGCATCCGCATCAGTAAGAAAACGGGTAATGTCGGCCATAGACCGCATCATAATGGAATCCGACTGCGAGGAAGACTCCCCCACGATTCCACAGCTGATAGACGAGATTTATCCGAATCTTTTCGACTGGCTGGAGCTGCTGAACATGAATGTCCTCATAATCCTGATACTGATGATAGCCGTGGCCGGTTTCAATATGATTTCGGGACTTCTCATCATCCTGTTCAGGAACATGTCGATGATAGGACTGATGAAAGCTCTCGGAATGAGAACTTCTGACGTATGCAGGATTTTTCTCTACAAAGCGGGGATCATCGTCCTGCGCGGTCTTCTCATAGGAGACCTTGCCGCCCTGTCCGTTTTCTGGCTTCAGGACCGAAGCCATATAATGAAACTCGATCCCGCGAACTATTTCGTGGATCACGTTCCGGTCCATCTCGGAGCAGAGATGTTCATAATACTGAACATCGCCTCGTTCACAGTGATGATGCTGATAATGACCATCCCCTGCCGGTTCATATCAGGAGTCTCCCCCGACAGGACCATCAAGGCCGCATAATTCACTTTTCCCGGACTATCTGTCTATATTCCTCGAAACGGTTCAGGATGTCATATACATACTGAACTGTCTGATTACCGTTGAAAGAGCCCAGCGACAGCGAAGAAACATCCTCTCCGCTGCTTTTCTTCATCAGCGGAATCACCTTCACCACTTCCTCCCAGTCGTGCCAGTCACATCCTTTCGAAGCCGCGAAATCCATACAGTCCTGTATCCTCCCCTCCCCGCAATTATAAGTGGCGAGAGTAAACTTGACTATATTCAGGGAATCGAATTCCGGAGAGGGAAACATCTTCTGCATTCTCACCAGATGCATCACGCCGGCCCTTACATTCTCCTCGGGATCGTATATGTTCTTCACTCCGTATCTGGCAGCAGTGGCCGGCAGCACCTGCATCAGACCCGTCGCCTCACGCCCGGATACGGTACTCATGGAGAAATGGGATTCCTGATACACCAGAGAAGCCAGCAATCTCCAGTCCCAGCCCAACTTCACGGCATACTTCCTGATGATATCATCGTAAGGCGAGAGCACGTCCATCTGCCTGAAATCAGCGAGCAGCATATCAGGAGATCTGTACGAACGGAAGAATTTGGTCCGGAGCCGCTTGTACTCACTCTCCTGCATATACCATCCGAGCCATATATTGATATTGTCCAGAAGTCTGGTCTCATTTTCCCTGACCACCCAGACATAATCTCCTATCGGGATGCTCAGAAACAGCGAATCCTTCTTCCGAGGAATCACACTGTCCGAAAGTTCCGCCACGAGAATATCCACCTGACAGTCACCAAGGGCCGCCCACCAGTCCACCGAATCCCTCTGATTCACGCAGATGTCCATCTGACACCCCTGTGCTCTTCCGTATCTCTGGAGCAGATCGTACTGAAATCCGACCACGAAGCCGGTTTTCCTGCTGTCATACATCGAATACCTGAATGAAACCGCCGCCTTCAGGGTATCCCGTCCGGAAATGGAGACCGTCCTCCCATACCGCATGCGCTGACACTGACCTGCCAGAAACGACAGGAACAGAAACACCAGAAACACCACTGCCACGTGGACCGCGAAACGGCTGCGTGAGTCTTTTTCCATATCAGGTAATATACTAGAAATAGAAAGGCCAGAAAATACCGAGTTTGAACTGGCGGACCGGACGGATGTACGGGAAAGAGGAGAAATAATCCCCGTCAGGCCATCCCTGCGCCACATTGGTCACCTTCACGAACAGACACACCTTCTTCCACTGGACATTCACGAAGGCGTCCATATACGGAGTGGTGCCGCCTGTCTTCTCCTCCTTCTGCAGCTGAAACTGTCCGAGCGCCGGATTCCACATAGGGGCATAATACGAAGTGTTGAAAGTGGCATCCACCCCTATCTGCATCTTCATGACATCCTCCCTGACTATCGGGAACTCCACATACCACCTCACGTGAGCCGTCAGCAGAGGGGTGGGAAGCACGTCCTGATCGGACGAAACCTGACAGAGGACCTGATTGTCCAGATGAAGCCTCCTCCAGAGCACGAAATCCTTCCTGACATACGCACTTATCACATTCAGCAGTCCGCTGTTCTGACGGGCCATCCCCTGAAGGTCATAATAGACGAAATTGCTCACCATACCATACCCGAAGAAGAGTTCCATCTTCCATTTGTCGATATCCAGCTGTCCCTGAAGTGTAGTTCTGGAGACCTTGGAGAAGTCATTGTTCCAGACATAATGGTTCGAACAGACATTATTGGTGAAATAGTCGGGACGTTTCAGGGAAGTGGAGAATCTCGCAGTGAAATCCACTCCTGCGCTCTTGTCCCTGAACGGATAGAAGGAGAAGGTCATCGCGGCGTTGACGTCCAGGTCATTCTGTGAATAACCCATGAAATCATACTTCACATCCGCATTCCAATCCAGATATTTCCGGAATTTCCCGCTGACTCCTCCATAGAGGAACGCATTGTTGAACTTTTCGTTATAGTTCCCCACCAGATACATATCGGGAGAGTACACATACTGACTCTGGAACTGGTGTCCTATCCCGGCATCCACTTTCGAGACTATGGCATCCCTGGCCCATGGCTGGAGCCTTACGAAAAAACGGTTCTCCACCAGGAAGGAGCGGGTGGAGTCGCGCGAATCCGTGGGATGGATATAGAATCTGTCGCCGTACATCTTCCGGGCGGCGGTATCGGCGGCGGTGATCCTGTCGCTGTATATCCTCTGGAAACGGCTTATCTCCGCTATATGCCCGAAAGTTATCTGCGAGCCTTCGTCGAGGGCTATGGTATCTTCCCTCTCCGCAAGGACATCCTCCCCCACCACGGCATAGGGAATCGTATCCGGGACGGAAAGAGTATCCGCGACACCGCGTTTCATGGCCAGCCTGCGTTCCTTCTTTTCGGCGAAATAATTTTTCACCGTCCGGAAAGGAAGCGAATAGTGATGATGTAGGAAGAAGGTGTTCCTGGAATAATCATTATGCCCCTTCAATCTGGTGCCCAGAGCCTTCGGTTCTATGATGGTATCACGCACTTCCTTGGTATTCAGCACGCCGCCGTTTTCATCCCTGTAAATATTGTTATGGATGAATCCGAAGTTGGCCACATAGTGCTTTCCGAGATAGTTTCCGGTGACCGAGAGAGTCTTGTTATGTGTCTCTTCATTGTTCATCAGTCCCTTCCCGCCGTAAGTAAGCCACTGGAAAGCCAGATTGAGGCCCGGAGTGATGTTCTGGGTATGAAGAATCTTCAGATTGGCCTCTTCCTTATCCTTGAAAGCGAAAAGGGTACCCCAATATGCCAGTTCGGTATATGTCGATTTGACATTGTACATAGGCATGGTTTCGGGAAGATAGGTGGCATACAGCCACGGCTCGTATGCCTTGAACTTGTCGAATTCCGTCCTCTTGAACCAGTTGGACGACAGGGCGGCACTTCCGGACATCCCCAGATAGGTGGCATTGATATCCTTTTTGAAGACAGGATTCTCCGTGTGCCATTCATTGAACGTGGTATCATTCGGCACCAAGGTCATTTTCCCCACTCTCGAATCGCTGTTCCATTTCAGGATTCTCCTGTAGAACATCGTATCGGGAAACGCACAGGTGTTCAGGATACGGGGAGTTTCCATTCTGATGCTGTCCCTCACGTGCTTTACGCTGTCCCGGTACATCTGCCTGATTTCACTCTTGCTGAGAGGTCTCACCTCGACACTGTCCGGATCGCCGCCTCCGGCAATCGAATCTTCCGGCATGCTCCCTCCGACGGAGGGAACGGTATCGGAAACGGCGGAGGTGTCACGGACCTGCAGGGAATCCTGCATCATAACCGGACAGGCATCCCGAACATCATCATACCCGTACCGGGCACCGCCCCCACCGGCAGTGAAAGCTGCCAGCAAGATGGACGACACGACTGATATTTGAACGGTTCGATGCATAAAACTGACAAATATACGCCAAAAAAACTTCTATCCGCAAATATTCGCGTAAGTATTCTACCTTTGTACACCCTTTCAGGAAAAGTCATGAAACCGGACAGGGAATTTCGCCGATGCGAATATCAAAAGTTTTTGACAGCATGAAAATATACACCGACCGGATAAACCGCATCCTGTACTCCACCGATGCTTCCGCATATCAGGAACTCCCGTACGGAGTCTGTTTCCCTGAAAATGAGGAAGATATAATAGAACTCATCAGAACGGCACGTGAACGCCGTCTGTCCATAATTCCCCGCACCGCCGGCACCTCCATAGCCGGGCAGGTGGTGGGAGCCGGCATAGTGGCGGACGTATCCAAGCACATGAACCGTATCCTGGAGATAAACCCTCGGGAAAGATGGGTCCGCCTCCAGCCCGGAGTAGTGAGGGATGAACTGAATATGGCTCTCAAACCGTACGGACTGCAATTCGGTCCGGAGACCGCCACTTCCAGCCGGTGCTGTGTGGGAGGAATGGCCGGAAACAATTCCTGCGGCACCCATTCCATAATCTACGGCAGCACCCGTGACCACGTGCTCGAAGCCAAGGTGATTCTCTCCGACGGTTCCAGGGCAGTATTCTCCGCCCGGAGGGCCGCAGAGATGACCGCCCGCCTGCAGGAAAGCGCAGTCCTCCTGAACGGAGACTGTACCCTGGAAGAGAGGATCTACGCCCAGCTGCTCGGATTTTCCAGGGACAAGACCCTCTGCAGAACGATAGAACGGGAGTTTCCGGACGCATCCCTCCGCCGGAGAAATACCGGTTACGCCCTGGACCAGGTGCTCGGCCTCTGCTGTCCCGAAGAGCACCTCCTCCCCTGCGCC
>DCIQ01000040.1:0-1753 GCA_002317435.1 Bacteroidales bacterium UBA1722
CGCGAGATGCAGATTATGAATATGGGTAATTATGCCCATGGCAATCAGCCCATCCAGCACATGCTGTACCTCTATGACTGGGTGCGCCAGCCCTGGAAGACCCAGGCCCGCGTCCGCGAGGTTATGAAGAAGTTCTACAATGCCGCACCGGACGGATACTGCGGGGATGAGGACAACGGGCAGACTTCGGCCTGGTACGTGTTCTCGGCGATGGGCTTCTATCCCGTCTGCCCCGGTACCGACCAGTACGCCATCGGCTCCCCTCTGTTCGACCGTGTCACGGTCCATCTCCCTTCGGGTAAGGATCTGGTCATTTCCGCCTCCGGCAATAGTGACGCTTCTCCGTATGTGAAGGCTCTTACCGTGAACGGGCATCCCTGGACCCGGAACTATTTTTCCCACGGGCAGCTCACTTCCGGTGCGGATATCCGGTTCACGATGGGTTCCGAACCGAACCTCGAAAGAGGCGTCACCGGTGAAGATGCCCCCTATTCAATGTCAAACGAATGAAGATTTATCCTATGAAAAGAACATTTTTCTTCCTGTCCCTGCTGGCAGTGTCTCTCGGCGCATCCGCTGATCCGGCGGTACGTTTCGCACCGGCCGATGCCCTCTCTTTCAGTGCGCCTGCGGCGGCATATAAATCACAGCGGCCCGCCAGCTCCGACCGCCTCTTCACGTCCGATGCGGTGGAGAAGGAGATAGTCCGTATCCAGAAGCTCCTTACGAACGAAAAACTCCGCTGGATGTTCGCCAACTGCTTTCCGAACACCCTCGACACCACGGTTCACTACCGCGTCGATGAGAACGGGCAGGATGATACTTTCGTATATACCGGGGACATCCACGCGATGTGGCTCCGTGATTCCGCCGCACAGGTATGGCCCTATCTCCGGATGGCCAATTCGGATGAACGGCTGAAGCATCTGCTCGCAGGAGTCATCCGCCGCCAGATAAAGTGCATAAATATAGACCCTTATGCGAATGCATTCAATTTCGGTCCTACGGGGAGTGAATGGAAGAGCGACTTCACTCAGATGAGGCCCGAGCTCCACGAGAGGAAATATGAGATAGATTCCCTCTGCTATCCTATCCGTCTGGCCTACGAGTACTGGCAGGTCACCGGAGATGCTTCTGTCTTCGATGCCGCCTGGGTGGAGGCTGTGAACAATATCCTCAAGACCTTCCGCGAACAGCAGAGAAAGGACGGGACTACTCCCTATACTTTCATGAGGGAGACAGAACGCCAGTTCGATACGGTGAGCAACAACGGTCTCGGAAGCCCCGTGAAGCCTGTGGGGCTGATAGTCTCCTCTTTCCGTCCCTCTGATGACGCCACTGTCCTCCAGTTCCTCATCCCGTCGAACTTCTTCGCCGTAACTTCTTTAAGGAAGGCTGCCCGCATCCTTACCGAGGTGAACCGTGAGAACGCTCTCGCACAGTCCTGTCTGGATCTGGCTTCGGAAGTGGAGACTGCCCTGAGAAAATACGCCACATATAACCATCCCCAGTTCGGCACCATCTACGCCTATGAGGTGGATGGTTTCGGTAATCAGTATCTGACAGACGATGCGAATGTCCCCAGCCTGTTGGCGATGGGGTATCTGGGCGATGTCCCGATGGATGACCCCATCTACCGTAACACCCGCCGTTTCGTGTGGAGCGATTCGAATCCCTATTTCTTCCGCGGGAAGATAGCGGAGGGGATAGGCGGCCCCCATATCGGCTACAATATGGTATGGCCGATGAGCAT
>DCIQ01000040.1:1779-3541 GCA_002317435.1 Bacteroidales bacterium UBA1722
ATGATGAATCCGAGCTCCGCTGGTGTATGCGCACCCTTCTGGATACCGATGCCGGAACCGGCTTCATCCATGAATCCTTCAACTGCGATAATCCCGCCGACTTCACCCGCCCCTGGTTCGCCTGGCAGAACACCCTCTTCGGCGAGCTGGTGATAAAACTCATCGACGACGGCCGCCTGGGACTGCTTAACTCGCTGTAGACAGAGAAGAATATCTGCGTTCAATTCAGCCAGAGACATAAAAAACCATCACTTTTGGCCAAATAAAATATTTTATTCAGCCACAGCAGGGTGTATCAGTGTCGTTTTGGCTGATTTGAATGATGTTCTCAAATTCTTGAGAACAATGCATCCGGAGTCCTCTATGAGCATCTGCTGTCCCCATTCTCTACCGATAATCATAAAAAGACAGTATTTTTCGTCAGTTTCAGCTGGCTATCCAATGATTGAGTTTCAATTGTGTGGAGAATGGTAAGTAAATGAAATGCCTTCAACCGATATTGTGACATCGACGAAGAAATGGCCAGGGAAAATCATGAAGCAGGAGTAGTTTCTGCCTCATCAATGCGGTATCTGCATCAAATTAATGACAGATGATGCAGTAAAATGATATAATGAGGCAGAAAACGCTTATATTTGCTTTTGCGATAAGCAAAGAACGGTTATGCACGAATTTGATTACAAAGAGACTCCCCGAAAGCTGCTGACACCGGAAGTGGTCAATATGCTCACGCGACTTCATGAGCTGAAGGGTAAGCAGGACCTTTTCATCGAAGCGGAGCCGGACGTGCTCTCTTCACTGCTTGAGATAGCTAAGATTCAGTCGACCAAAGCATCAAACAGGATTGAGGGCATCTGGACTTCGGACGAACGTCTGGAGGCCATCGTCAAGGATAAGTCACAGCCAAGAAACCGCTCGGAGGAGGAAATCTCGGGTTATCGTGACGTGCTCTCGACCATTCACGAGAGCTATGAGTATATAATGCCGCGCCCGAACAATATTCTTCAGCTTCACCGCGACCTGTACAGTTTCTCTTCCGGCATCGCCGGCGGCTCTTACAAGAACTCCGACAACGTGATAGCGGAAACGGACGAGGACGGCAAGTCGAAGGCCCGTTTCATTCCAGTCCCTGCATTTCAGACGGCTGATGCGATGCAGACTCTCTGCTCAGAGTTTATCGATGCGCTTGAAGAAGGAACATATGATCCGCTCGTGCTGATACCGATGTTCGTGCTGGACTTCCTGTGCATCCATCCCTTCAACGACGGTAACGGTAGAATGAGCCGTCTGCTGACGCTGCTCCTGCTTTACAGGGCCGGCTATATCGTCGGCAAGTACATTTCCATCGAAATGCTCATTGAGAAGAGCAAGGAGACCTATTATGAAGTCCTGAAGGATAGTTCAACAGAGTGGCACAATTCCACAAATGACTATATGCCTTTCGTGAAGTACTGTCTGGGCATCGCGCTTAAAGGTTATAATGAGTTCGAGGACAGGGTGGAATATCTCCATCACAGGAATATCAGCAAGGCGGACCGTGTCAGAGCCGTATTTGACCATAAGGTGGGCCGCATCACGAAGGCTGACATCGCCTCTTTTTGTCCCGATATCAGCCAGACGACCATCGAAAGATCTCTATCCGAACTATTGAAGGAAAGCTACATCGAAAAGTCCGGCAAATCAAGAGGAACTTACTACACGAAAAAGGACTGAGAACCCTAAAAAATAAGAAAAGAGGCCCGAAAGCCTCTTTTCCCGTAAT
>DCIQ01000040.1:3585-6066 GCA_002317435.1 Bacteroidales bacterium UBA1722
ATCTTCGGCAGCTCCCAGGGAGCCCGGTACTGTTTGCAGAGCAGGGCGTCGGCTTCCGCATCGTGGAAGGAAGTGCCGTCCCAGGTGAGCTTCTTGCCGGTGCGGTATGCGATGTTACCCAGCTGTGAGAACTTGGCGATGTGGGCGCCGATTTCGATGCTGGCGTTACAGTTCCGGTCGTGGCGCTTGATGCAGTCGAGATGGTTCTTCACGTGGAGGTTCAGACCGCCTTCGCCGTAACCCTTATGCAACTCGACGGCTTCCATACGGGCAGTTCCGTTCACGACTTCGGGAATCACCTCCCATCCGTCGCGGTCCACCACGAGGGTACCGTTCTCTCCGACGAATCCCAGACCGTGGGTACGTCCGTAACCTCCGTCGTTCACGCCGATGGCGTGATCCCACATTACAGTGAAATCATCGAAAGTGTATATGGTCTGGAGGGTATCGGGGGTCTCGCAGGCGTCATCGGGATAGCCGAACTTCCCGCCGGAGGCCATCACGGTCTTGGGAGCGGTGACGTTCATTCCATAGAGGGCATAGTCCAGCAGATGCACTCCCCAGTCGGTCATCAGACCGCCTGCATAGTCCCAGAACCAGCGGAAAGTGAAGTGGAAGCGGTTAGGATTGAAGGGGCGCAGGGGAGCGGGTCCCAGCCACATATCGTAATCCACTCCTGTAGGAGCGGTACCGTCGGGCTGCACGGGGATGGAACCGCACCATCCCTGATACGAGAATACGCGCACGGTGCGGATTTTACCCAACTTGCCGCTGTGGACGAAGGCCATCGCATCCTGCCAGTGCGGGTCGCTGCGCTGCCACTGTCCGACCTGCACCACGCTGCCGTAGCGCTGTGCGGCGCGGACCATTATGTTACATTCCTCGATGCTGTTGCCGAGAGGCTTCTCGCAGTAAACGTGTTTTCCTGCCTGGCAGGCAGCCACCAGCTGGAGGCAGTGCCAGTGGTCGGGAGTGCCGACGATCACTACATCCACATTCTTGTTGTCGATGAGACGACGCCAGTCGGAGTAGAGGTTGGCCACTTTCTTCCCCTGAATCTTCTCAGTCTCCGCGGCCCTTTTTTCGAGTACGTTCTTGTCGATATCGGCTATCGCGATACATTCCACTTCCGGATTCCGGAGGAATGCCTTGAGATCCTCGAATCCCATGCCGTTACAGCCGATAAGACCGACGCGGATTTTATCGCTGGGGGCGACGCCGCGGCCGGCGGCATTGATGATGGTCGGGCTGACTATTACGCCTGCACCCAGTGCAGCGGCTTTTCCTAAAAAATCTCTTCTGTTCATAAGTTATGTTATTATAGGTGGTTGGTTATATTCCCATCTGGAAACGAAGTTCGCCGCCCGCCATTATGGCAGAGTAGGGGATGTAGGGGAGGGTGTACGGCTCGCCGTTGAGGGTAATGCTCTTTATATGTGTGTTGTCTTTACCATTGCCTTCGGCAATAACCGTGAATGTTCCGCCGGGTACGTCGATTTCCACCCGGTCGAGCAGGGGAGAACCGAACCAGTAGTCACCGGAAGCGGCTTCGGCTTCGTAGAGGCCCATCGCGGAGAGGAGGTACCAGGCTGACATCTGGCCTGCATCTTCGTTTCCGGAGAGTCCGTCGGGACGATCGGAGTAGAGAGTGGTGAGGGTCTGACGGACGAGGTCGGCGGTTCTGTCAGGTTCGCCCATCATGGTATAGAGGTAGAGGGTGGAGTGGCTGGGTTCATTGCCGTGGGCATACTGTCCTATCATGCCGCTGATGTCGGGGGAGGCGTTTTCGCCTTCCAGTTCGGAGGATACGATGAACAGTGAATCCAGTTTGGCGAGGGTGGCTTCACGGGAGCCGAAGCACTGCTGGAGTCCCTCGATGTCCTGAGGCGCCAGCCAGATGTACTGCCAGGCGTTCCCTTCGCAATAGTCGTTCTCGCGGTGTTCCGAGAAGAATGGATTGAAAGGGGTTCTGAATGTTCCGTCGGAGAGTCTGCCGCGCATGAAACCGACCGTCGGGTCGAAATAGTGGCGGTATGAGTGGCTGCGTTCGGTGAAGTATTCGAAGTCTTCATCTTTTCCGAGGGCTTTGGCCGCCTTGGCTGCGGCACCGTCGGCTACGGCGTATTCCATGTCGAAGGCGATGGATTCGTTGAAGAGGTCTGAAGGGAGGAACCCGTATTTCTCTCTCAACTCACCGCCGCGTCCCTTTTCTGCGGCAGTGGTGCGGACGGCTGCATAGGCCCTGTCGCGGTCGATGCCCGGAACGTTCTTGACGATGGCGTCAGCCACCACTATGGTGCCGGGATTACCTACCATACAGTCGGTCTCGCATCCCCAGAGGTGCCATACGGGGAGACGTCCCTGTCTGTCGCAGATGCCCAGCATGGTGTTTATCATATCGGCGTATCTTTCCTGCTGGATTATGGAGAGCAGAGGCATTTCGGCCCTGTATGTGTCCCAGAGGGAGAAGATGGTGTATTC
>DCIQ01000040.1:6138-10915 GCA_002317435.1 Bacteroidales bacterium UBA1722
AGGGCCGTGTAGAAAGTGCGCATTACTGCGGGGTCGGATGACTCGGCGCGGACTTTCGAGAGCTCGGTGTTCCATTTCCGTGAAGCTTCGGCTCTTGCCGCATCGAAGTTCCAGTCGGTTATTTCGGAAGTCAGGTTCTTTACCGCTCCATCCACGCTGACGGGGGAGATGGCGGTTTTTACCTGCACCTGTTCGTTCTCCGCGGTGGTGAAACTCAGGCGGGCGAAGCGGCAGGAGTCGATGATGGTCATTTCGTAAGGATGGTCGAGCACGATGGCGAAATATACCTTCTGGTCGTCGGCCCATCCCTTCGAATATCTCCATCCGGTTATCATTCCGGCATCATCCTGTTCTATGTGACCTTCGGTAAGTTTATCCCAAGTCCCTCCGTTCACCAGGTCTATGACGATGGCCGCTTCTTCGGAGGCGGGGAAAGTGAAGCGGCTGAAACCGGTACGTTCGGAAGCGGTCATCTCCGCCGTGATGCCGTAACGCATCAGAGGAACGGAGTAGTAGCCGGGGCGGGCTATCTCTTGGGTCCGGTCAGCATAGGACCAGAGGCCTGAAGCGGGGTCATCTTCGGTGCCGCGGGCGTATGTGACTTCTCCCGTTACAGGCATCAGGGTGACATCGAACAGGTCGCCGATGCCGGTGCCGCTCAGATGGGTATGGGAGAATCCGATTACCGTAGAGTCACTGATGTGGTACCCGGAACACCAGTCCCATCCCTGGGGTATGCTGGTGGGGCCGAGCTGGACCATCCCGAAGGGGACGTTGGCACCTACGAATACGTGGCCGTGTTCACCGGAACCTATTTTCGGATCTACATAGGAAGTGTAATCAGTGGGGGGTGTGGCTTGAGTGCAGGCTGTCAGAGACAGTGCGGCCACCAGAATGTGGAATGTGCGTTTCATCTATTTTTTGATTTCGAAGTGTGCGGTTTCTTTACCGTCACGGCCTGTGATGCTGAATTTCAATCCAGCGGCATCCGCTGTGGCTTTGATGACGGATTTATTGTCGTTGATTATGATGGGAAACTTCACTGCTGTCCCTGCTTTTCTGATGTCGTGCGAATGATAGTGGCCGCAGAGCATTATGTCCGGTTTGGCCTCGTTCAGCACAGGAGCGAATTTTTCGAGCACCTGGCATGAACCGTACCATCCTATGTCGGGAGGCATGTGGCATATCACCACTTTGTAGGGGGCGTTCCGGTATTCCTCGCTGTTCACGACTTCCGAGAGCCATGCAGCCTCGTCGCGGCGGTATGTGTCATAGTCGGTGATGTCGTAGTATTCGATGTCGGTATCGGGCTTGTCCTCACCTCCGTCGAGCATTATGAAGAAAACGGGACCCTGACGGAAGGTATAGTATATGTGGTCGGCTCCGGGGGAGAAGTACTCCTTGAAATGCGTGGCCATCGCCCCGCGGGTTTCGTGATTGCCTCTGGCATAATACATCGGGACAGCAGTGGCGAAGAGTTCCACCGCCTTGTCCATGAAACCGGAGAAAATCTGTTCTTCCGTCTCGCTTACCGAGACCATGTCACCGTTGAAGATGAAAAAATCGGTCGCGGCCGCATCGCACTGTCCGATGAGGTCCGTCAGTTTTTCATTGTCTCCGTGGATGTCGTTCACCACCGCGAAGTTCACCTTCTCTCCGGAAGGGTCGGGAGTGCGGAAAGTGAGGACTTGGTACGGGCTGGTGGCTTTTGTGTGTCCGTAGGTGACGTAATTCCCTTTATGTTCCAGTACTTCCCTGGCATATACGCGGTAGCGGTATGTGGTGTTCGGAGTGAGTCCGGTAAGGGTCACCGAATGGATTCTGGCGGTCTCCTTCACTCCTGTGGGGGCGTCGAAATACCGGGGTCTCGGTACCTCATAGAATACGGAGCCGTCATCGGGGGCGGTCTCCACCCAGCCGACCGTAGGCTGATCCGTGACCCATACTATGGTCACCCTGTCCTTTTCCATGTTCTGAAGATACGGACCGTGGATTATCTCCACCGCACCGGCCCGGAGGCAGGCTATGGTGATTAAAAGTGCTGAGAAAAAGTAATGTTTCATATGTGTTTTGATATAATCCCGTTATAGTGATTTCAAAGATCCGAATATCTGCCCGAGAAGGTGTCTCCCCGAGTGATGTCACCGGTTTTGATGCCCTTTTCCAGCCAGCGCATTCTCTGAGCTGAGGTTCCGTGGGTGAAGGAGTCGGGCACGGAGTATCCGCGTGCCTTCTTCTGAAGGTAATCATCACCGATCTTCGAGGCGGCATTCATGCCTTCCTGTATGTCGCCCTTCTCGAGGGACCCGTACATGCGGTCCTCATTGGCGGCCCACACACCGGCATAGAAATCCGCCTGAAGCTCCAGACGTACATTGACCTGATTTCTCTTGGTCTGGCCGGAACTGTTCATTACCTGATGGGCCTGGGAGAGGGTGCCAAGAAGATTCTGGACATGGTGACCCACTTCATGGGCGATGACATAGGCGTAGGCGAAATCCCCGTCGGCCCCTATCTGCCGCTTCATGTTGAGGAAAAATGACAGGTCGATATAGACACACCGGTCCGCCGAGCAGTAGAACGGTCCGCATTCCGCAGAAGCGTTTCCGCATCCGCTGTGGACCTGATCGGTGAAGAGCACCAGCCGCGGGGGCTCGTAGGTGCGTCCCATCCGGCGGAAAATATCCGTCCACACATCTTCGGTGGAAGCCAGAATCCGCTTGGAAAACACTGCCAGGGCCTCTTCTTCCTCCGAGGCCTGATATGTGTATTCTTCGGTATCATATCCGGTCACACCGTAGGACATGTTCATCAGAGCGGAGGGGTCGCCTCCCAGGAAATAAATCAGAATGGCTATCACGATGCCGCCCAGACCCAAACCGCCGAATGTCCCGGCTCTGCCGCTTCGGCCTCTTCTGTCATCCACATTGCTGCTTTGTCTTCTTCCGTCCAGTCTCATATTTTCTGAAATCAGTTATGTTGATATATGTTACCGATGTGTTTTCACGAACCACTGCACAAATTTAATATTATTCGGCCAAAGAAGTGCCCGACTCTGATATAGTCAGCCTAAAAACGATTACCGCGAAGTGTCAGATGCATCCTTTTTCAGTTTCAAAACGGTGATACTTGGAATTTTCGACGCGGTATGTTAACTTTGTGAAATCCATAATGTCTTCCGGATATGCAAGAAACCTCAACTACCCGAAAACTGATGACCAACTGGCGCTGGTGGCTCTGTTCGCTGCTGTTCGCCGCCACCACGGTCAACTATCTGGACCGTCAGGTCCTCTCTCTCACTTACGAAGAATTCATCAAACCGGAATTTCACTGGACGGATGCCGACTACGGCACCATCACCAGTTTCTTCTCCATATTTTATGCGATAGCGTGTCTTTTCGCCGGGAAGTTCGTGGACTGGATGGGGACGAAGAAGGGTTATATCATCGCCATCGCAGTATGGTCGGCGGCCGCGTGTATGCACGCTTTCTGCGGATGGGCGACCGTTTTGTTCACCGACGGCGTGGAGAGCACTGCCGCGATGAAGGCTCTGGAGGCGGGCAGCCGTGCCGCTCTGGCGGTATCCACCACTTCCGTATATCTCTTCCTGCTGTGCCGGGGACTTCTGGCTCTCGGGGAGTCTGCGAACTTCCCCGCCGCCGTGAAGGTCACGGCGGAGTATTTCCCGAAGAAGGACCGTGCCTTCGCCACCTCCATATTCAATGCAGGTGCCTCTGTGGGAGCGCTGGCCGCTCCTCTGTGCATCCCGCCGCTGGCTGTGAAACTCGGCTGGGAGATGGCGTTCATAATCATCGGAGCTCTCGGATTCATCTGGATTTTCTTTTGGGCATTCATGTATGAGAAACCCGAGGAAAGCCGTCACGTGAACGCGGCCGAACTGGAATATGTTCATCAGGATGATGCCGCAGACGAGGTCGAAAGAAAATCCATAGCTGCACAGAAGGTGATACCCTTCGGAAAATGCTTTACCTACCGTCAGACCTGGGCTTTCATCACCGGAAAGTTCTTCACCGACGGGGTATGGTGGTTCTATCTCTTCTGGGCTCCCTCGTATTTCAGCAACCAGTTCAATGCACCTGCGACTTCAGGTCTGGGTCAGGCACTGATCTTCACTCTCTACGCCATCGTGACGGTAGTGTCGATATTCGGAGGATATCTGCCGAGGATATTTGTCGATAAAAAGGGTATGCTCCCGTATAACGGCCGTATGCTTGCGATGCTTATCTTCGCATTCCTCCCTCTCGCCGCTCTGGCAGCGCAGCCTCTGGGATTCAGATTCGACACCCCATGGTGGCCCGCCATCCTGATAGGTATCGCTGCGGCCGGTCATCAGGCCTGGAGCGCGAATTTGTATTCGACCATAGGTGACATGTTCCCCAAGAGCACCATCGCCTCCATCACCGGTATCGGTGCCATGGCCGGAGGTGTCGGCTCGATGATAGTTCAGAAGGTCGCCGGAAATCTCTTCACTTATGCGGAAAGTGCCGGCTCAGCGTTCACCTTCATGGGTTTCGAAGGCAAGCCTGCCGGTTATTTCATGATATTCTGCTTCTGCGGAGTGGCTTATCTTCTGGCCTGGGTGATAATGAAGACCCTGGTACCGAAGTATAAGCTCATAGAGGTTTAGCCTGCATTATTCATACTCATTCCTACTCCAAGAGCTAACTGGCAGCACCTCAGCGTGGTGCTCACTCTTCCTCTTCGAAAGTAGGGTTCACTACGTTCTTCATCGTCATCCCTTACGCGAATTCCCCAT
>DCIQ01000194.1 GCA_002317435.1 Bacteroidales bacterium UBA1722
CCGTCGCGCTATGAACTCCTGGCACGTCTTTTCGAAAGCGGATGGGACGAAGCCTTTGACAAGTTTGACGACATTCCCAATGCGAAGACCGATGTCAACAATCACGGCGCCTTCAGTTCGGATATGATCGGAGCGAATTATGAATATCCTGAAGCCGGTTATCAGCGCAGGGAAGAGATTATCGCCATGCACAGGTCATATCAGGCGGGCCTGTATTATTTTATGGCCACAGACCCCCGTGTGCCCGAGGATATCAGGACTCGTATGAACGAATGGGGATATGCGAAGGATGAATTCGCCGACAACGGCTGCTGGCCATACAATATCTATGTCAGGGAAGCCCGGAGAATGATAGGTCAGAAAGTAATGACTGAAAATGAGGTGAACGGCTCCGCCCCGGTGGAGGAAAGTGTGGGTATGGGTTCTTATACCCTCGACTCACACAATGTCCAGCGATATGTTACCGAAGAAGGATATGTCCAGAATGAGGGCGATGTGGGAATCGGTGTCGCTCCCTATCGCATAGAGATGAAGAGCCTTCTCCCCAAATCAGACCAGTGCCGCAATCTGGTCGTTCCGACGGCTCTCTCCTGCAGTCATATTGCCTTCGGCTCGATCCGGATGGAGCCTGTATTCATGATACTCGGCCAAAGCGCCGCCGTCATGGCCGTTTGCGCCATAAATCAGAGAACGGATGTCTGTGATGTCCCGTACAGCGATGTCAAGCCTCTCCTTCTCCGGTACGGGCAGGTGCTGGAATACTGATATGCATAAGTTCCATATATGCCTCCGGCAATGTGTGACTGAGTAAGCTTCCGATACCTCAAGTGAATATTTTTTAATGATGGCTTAGGTGTTTTTTTCTGCGTCTTGGGGAGAATTGAGTATCTTAGCGCCCAATATACCAATCATTATACATATCATGAATTTCCTCGAGTCAAAAATTCTCTCAGACGGTGTTCTGAAGGAAGGGAACATCCTTAAAGTGAACGGATTTCTGAATCATCTCATCGATGTCGACATCGCAGACCAGATGGCGGCGGATTTCATCAGGCGCTTCAAGGGAGAACATATCACCAAAATCCTCACTATCGAAGCAAGCGGTATCTCCATAGCCATGGTGACTGCATTCAAGCTTCATGTTCCGATGCTTTTCGCCAAGAAGACTCAGAGTCTCAATGTCGACGGTGAAGTATATGCGGCGGATGCCTATTCGTTTACCCACAAGACCAATAACCATATATTCGTTTCCAGCAAGTATCTCAGTCCCGATGACAAGGTTCTCATAATAGATGATTTTCTGGCCAACGGTCAGGCTCTCAAGGCTCTGATAAACATAGTGGAACAGGCCGGAGCCAAGGTGGTGGGATGCGGGATAGCCATCGAGAAAGGTTTCCAGGAAGGTGGGGCTCTGGTCAGGGGTCTCGGATATCGTGTGGAGTCCATCGCCATCATAGATGAGATGGATTATGCTACCCAGACCATAAAGTTCCGTGAGCAGAATTGAATTGTCAACCAAAACATTAACCATAAAAAATTATCTATTCATGAATTCAACAGACAATCTTTACCAACTTGACGGCAGAGTCAATTTGGCGAAGGCCGTTCCTTTCGGTCTGCAGCACGTTCTCGCGATGTTCGTATCGAACGTGACGCCTATCATCATTCTTCTCGGAGTCATAGGTGCTGACAAGGGGCTTACCGCGAGTCTCGTCCAGAACGCCATGATCATCGCCGGTATCGGTACTCTCGTGCAGTTGTATCCTGTATGGAAAGTGGGCTCACGCCTCCCCATCGTTATGGGTGTAAGTTTCACATTCCTCTCATTGGCCATCGTAATCGCGACCACGCAGGGAATGGGTGTCCTGATGGGTGCTGTTATCGTCGGCGGTATCATCGAAGGTCTTCTCGGTCTCTTCGCCAAATATTGGATCAAGGTAATCACCCCTATCGTGGCGGCCACGGTGGTGACCGGTATCGGTTTCTCCCTGCTTCCCATCGGTGCCAACTCTTTCGCCGGAGGTCAGGGCGCCGCGGATTTCGGTGCCGCGCACAACTGGATAGTGGGTTCGGTGACTCTTCTCACCTGCCTCGGCTTCCAGGTGTTTGCCAAAGGCTATATGAAATCCCTCTCAGTGCTCTTCGGATTGATAGTCGGGTATATTCTGGCGGCATGCATGGGTATGGTCAGCATCTCGTTCGACGGGGTGGGAGTTGTCGCTCTTCCCAAACTTCTTCCCTTCAAACCCGAATTCGAACTCGGAGCCATCCTCTCTATCGTATGTATCTTCCTCGTTTCCGCTACGGAGACCATCGGTGATACCACAGCCATGACCAATTCCGCATTGAACAGGGATATCAAACCCAAGGAACTTCAGGGCTCCATCGCCTGCGACGGTTTCGTAAGCTCGCTTGGCGGTGTATTCGGTCTTACCCCTATCACCTCTTTCAGCCAGAATGTGGGTCTGCTCGCCATGAGCCATGTGGTGAACCGTTTCACCATCGCCACCGGTGCCGCCATCATGCTTCTCGCCGGTCTTTTCCCCGCGTTCGGAGTTATCCTGACCAGCATCCCCCAGGCTGTCCTCGGCGGGTGTACCATTATGATGTTCGGCTCGATTATGTTCGCCGGTTTCGGTATGATCGCCAAGTGCGGTTTCTCCAGCCGTAATATGGTTATCGTCTCTCTTGCCCTCAGCGTAGGACTGGGCTTCACACAGGCTTCTGCCATGTTCGGTATCTTCCCCGACATCGTCAAGACCGTGTTCGCCGAGAATTGCGTGGCCGTAATATTCCTCCTCGCACTTGTTCTCAATCTGATTCTTCCGAAGGAAAAAGAGCAAGCTCTCGTGTAGTCCCCCGGTGGATGAATAATGATGCACTGCCGTTCATAAAGATGAACAGCAGTGCTTTTTGTATTCCTTCGGAGTCTTGGAAGTGTGATGCTTGAACAAGGTACTGAAGCGGCTCAGGGAATTGAAACCGACTTTATCGGCTATTTCGCTCATAGTCAGCTGGCTGTTCTCTATAAGGTGAATGGCCTTGGTAATACGTGTCTGGTTTATGTATTCCGTGACTGTCATTCCGGTAACGGACTTGACTCTGCCGAAGAATACAGTCCTGCCGAGATTCATCTTTTTCATAAGGAAGGGGATGTTCAACTGCGAGTTGGAGATATTCTCAAGAATCATCCTGTCCAGTTCGAGAAGAAACTGCTCGTCGGAAAGTGTAATGCCGTTTTCCTTTCTTGAGATCAATCCTGCATTTTTACGGTACTGGCTGCTGATTCTTTCCTTCTTCTTCAGACTGTTTCCTATCATTGAGATAAGAAGGTCCAAATCGAATGGTTTGGCGATGAAGTTGTCAGCCCCATCCCTATATCCGACCGATAAACTTTCCGGATCATCGTCGGATGTCATGAGTATTATCGTAGAATTGCATACCGAAGGTGTTTCCCTTATCTTTCGGCATAGTTCATGTCCGTTCATTCCGGGCATCATGACATCGCAGAGGATTATGTCCGGCTTCTTGTCAAGTGCCACTGACATCCCTTTTTCGCCGTCGAATGATGTATATATGTTCCTGAAGCAGTACATGAGTTCATTTTTCAGATAATGGTTGAAATCCTGATTGTCATCTATTATGAGCAGAGTGTATCCGGTGCAGTAACTTGCCAGTGACTCCATATCCGAATCAGATATTCTGGAGGCATCGTTACCGGCTCCGATGTTTTTCTCCGATGTTTTCTCGATCAGAGGTATGGAGAAGGAGAATGTGGCTCCGTCACCCGGATTTGAAAGTGCCGTGAGGGTGCCCCCGTGGAGACGAATCAATTCGTAGGAATATGCCAGTCCGATACCGTTTCCTTTTGCGGAAGTATCCGCCTGATAGAACATATTGAACAGTTTTTCCGTATCTGCCTCAGTCAGTCCGAGCCCTTCATCAATCACACTTACCGTAAGGGAACTGGTGTCGTGAGAGACCGTTACTTTGACACAGGTCCCGGACGGACTGAATTTTAGTGCATTGGATAGCAGATTGGAAATCACTATCCTGAGTTTTTTGTCATCATATTCGAGGGAATGGATGTTCTGGTCCGGAATAAATCTCAGTTCCACACCGTTTTCCGAAAATTCCCGGATAAATGGATGTATGATTTCATTCATCCATTTGTTGAAAGGATGAACGGAGAGATTCAGTTCCAAATCCCCCTTATCCAGTTTGTTCAGATCCAGTACCATATTGACGACATCCCGCAGGTGACACGTCTGTTGGAAAATGTCCGTCAGACTTTCCTGAGATATCTTCTCCGTGGGATTTTTTTTCATCAGGCTTTTCAGGGGCGTATATATGAGACTGAGCGGAGTCTTGAGTTCATGGCACATTATCAACAGGTTCTGCAGTTTTTTCCGCTGACGGTCCTGTTCGTCCCGGACCATCTGTTCTTTTCGGAGATTCTCAAGGTGCCTGTTCCTTCGCACGTGGAATGCCACTGCCGAGCAGATGAACGCAAGCATATATAGAACAACGGCCGGTGTGCTTCTGTACCATGGTTTCAGAACCTTGATGTCTGCCAGAATTTGCTCTTTCGAAGGAATTCCGTTTTTCATCATGCATACTGCGGATATGGTGTACGTTCCGTCTTTCAAGGCAGGAATGTTCAACTCACTGCTCCCTGTCAATGTCATATATTCGGAATGACTGTCTTTTATCGTGTAGCGGAATGCTTTCCGGCGGAAAAGATCGCTGTCATCAGTACATACGGACAGTGTTATGGACTTGTAGTCCGACGGTATGCGGACCGGCGTATCATTCAGAGGATATGCAGTGCCGTCGATGGTGAAACTGCGGACATGAATGTGCGGATCTTCTTTTGTGAAACGGATGTTCTGGAGATCAATTCTGATCAGCCCCTCGGTTCCTCCGAAATAGAGATATGGCGACTGATGTATTTTACTGAAGATGTCGGTAATCTCATTCGGTCTGTACCCGTCTGACGATCCCCATTCTGTGATGATTTCCTTATCATAGGTGAAAAGAGAGTTGTCCGCCGCTATCCACACACGTCCCTGCCGGTCTGCCTTAAGTGAAGTGATCCGGCTGAACAGAGACGTCTTGAATCGTTCAGGCTTTTGCAATACCGGGTCCAATATGGTGAGGCCCTGATTTGAACCGATAAAGAGCCTTCCGTCAGGTGTGCTTGTGACACTTTTGATTATTTCACTTTCACCCAGAATACATAATGTCTGAACTTCGTGTGTGTTCAGATTCATTTTCCAGATTATGTTCTTTCCGCTTCCCATTATGATGTAGGCCCATCGTCCGTCAGTATGTGCAAGTGTCAGGTCACCCTGCGGGGCGGATTCTATTTTTCTGAAAGACCTGTTCCTGCTGTCGTATATGGTCAGACCCTCTCCCAGAATATATATTTCGTCATCTGTCACCCTGTGCGCAGTAATCAGATTCCAGGACATTCTCGCACTCCTGTCACTTTCTTCATCGGAGATGATGAATCTCGAGAGTGTGCCCCGTTCTTTGGAAAACAGGAAAAATCCCCTGTTGAATGCAGATAGCAGGAGATTTTCATCGTCCATATCCGTTATGGAGATGATGCTCATTCCGAGTGTTTCCTCGAAATGCCTGAAACTGCCATCTTTAGGGGAATACATATTGAGACCGTTTCCATCGGTGCCTATCCACAATGTGCCGTCCTGTTCTTCGAAAAGGCTGGCTACACTCTTTTCACTCAGTCCGGAACTGATAGTCCTGTATTCGGCAGGAACTTCCATGAAAGTATGGATAAAGGAAGGTTTCAGGTTCAGCAGACCGTTTCTCACTGTTCCCACCCAGATGTTTCCCGAATAGTCTTTCTGAATCAGAGTCAATGAATTCGTAGGAATCTGCCAGGTCCCCGCCCCTTTTTTATATGGACGTACGAATCTGCCTTCGACCGGATCCATCACATTGATGCCACCTCCGTCCGTAGAACAGTACAGTAAATCTCCGTCTTTCATAAACCCGTTCACTATGTCGTGGGTCAGTTTTGAATTGACACTGTTCCAGTGTCCTGAAATGGAACCGTCGGGGGAGAGCCTGTAGATGCCGTCCTTATAAGACGATATGAAGAGGGTGCCGTCATCCGTTCTGTGAAGGCCATAAATGTCGGGAACGGGCTCCCACTTTCCGGAGCCATATTCACCTGTAATGACGTTGAATCGCAGGAGAAGATTATCCGAAGTGGCCAGAATGATATTGTCGTCGGTCTCCGATACCATATATCTCACGGAAGTACGTTCGCGGACGAATGATGAAGGCAGCGTGGCTCTGGAGAAAGAACCGTCATCCATATCGTACAGGTAGATGCATTCGGTACTTCCGAATAACAGATGGGAACCGATATGCAGTGAACACCATATCACATCATCTGTCAGAGAAGTGCAGGTGTGGCAGTCTCTGTCCATTATGGAAAGTCCGCTGTAGGTGCCTACCAATATGTTGCCCCTGCTGTCCTCCTGCAGCGTGGATAAATTGTTTGACGGTATCGTGGAGGGATCATCGTTTTTATGATAGAATGTCTCGATATGTGTCTGGTCATATAGATTCAGTCCGCATCTGGTTCCTATCCACAGTAATCCCCTGCTGTCCCTCAGTATGCATTTGACCGTATTCTGGGAGAGTCCTTCATCCAGTCCGAGCTTTCCGTAGCAGGAAAGGTCTCCCTCGGCGGATACTGAAAAGGGGAGAAAAAGGCAGAATGCCATAATGGTCAGTATCCTTTTGACTTGCAGCATTGTATTCATTTTTCCGAAGTTTCGTAAGCGGTTACATCCCAAAGGTAGGAATTAATGGCTTTCAGAAAAAGCATAAGTGTACGATAGATGAAACATTGTGTACAAAACGGAAAGTATGGAATGCCACGCGTTCTTAACTTTGCCAACAAGAGCAATTGCTTGGGATATCATGTTATTGATGCGAATGGGATTATGAAATCGGATGGTCACAGGTTTTTGGACGGCATCATCTTCACGGCTGTCACCGGTTCTCTGTTTCTGGTGCTGCAGGGTGCCTTCAAATTCCTCTTGTTGGATATGGAGGGTCGCCGGCTTTTCGTATGGGATATTGATATGTGGCTCGGAAAAATATCTGTTCCCGGAGGTTTTTCCGTTTGCTTGAGCGGTTTTATAGTTCAGTTCTTTCATTTTCCTGTGGTGGGGACCGTACTGGCTTCCCTCGTTTTGTCTCTGATTTTCTTCCTTCTGTTCAGGTGTGCCGGAAAGGTGTGCGGAGACGGCGTACCGGTAGGGAGATGGCTTTTCCCGTTATGTCTGATGCCTGCAGCCATACTGTCACTTGAGATGGTGACGGCTTCCTGTTCATTTCAGGCGATTGTCGATATGCTGCTTATCTGTTTCTGCCTGAAGTTCTGTATGGATGGGGAGGGCAGGATTTCAGTGGCCGTGCGAATCGCCTTGTCCGCCGTTTTTCTGCTTCTGGCAGTGGTTCCGGATGCCCCCGGCAAATATGGAACTGCTGACATGAGGCTTATATATGCCGCATGGGGTTCCATCCCGTTGGTGATGTTGGTGTTTTTCTGCGCGGGGAGGATGACCGAAGGAAAGCGTATCCGTGTATTGCATGGAACTCTCATAGTGCTCCTGTCCATTTCCGTATGGTGCTTTCCTGTGATGAAACTTGCAGGAAAATGGCGCCGGCCCAGACAGGAACAGCTCGCCAGAGTCTCTTATTATGCCAGAAATGACCAGTGGCCATATATACTGACGGTGTGCCGGCAGATGGACATGAACAACTATATGTTGCTCAATTATGCGAATCTGGCATTGAGCCATCAGGGTGTTCTGGCATCCCGCTTCACGGATTTCCGCCAGGATTCTCCGAAGGCTCTCTGCATAGGGTCGGATATGACCCCGGGGGGTATGGAGGTTCAGTCGATGATTTATTATCAGATGGGCAACATAGCGGCTGCGCAGGATCTGGCATTCGAAGCGAACCAGTATGAGAAAAGCGCTTTCCTGATGCAGATGCTCGTGAAGTCGAATTTGATTTTCGGGGCGTATGATGTGGCATCGAAATATATAGGGATTCTGGAAAGGACCATTTGTTACCGAAGCTGGGCTGTTGAAGCCAGGCAGTGTATGATGCATCTGCGGAATGGCGGTGAAACGGCATATTCTCCGCTGGAGCAGGAAATTCTCCGGAAACGTGCCGGTCTCCCCGTGACAGGCGATTTCGTGGTGAGGGATAATCTGATTCTGGACTTGACGCGGATTCTCGAGTCGGATCCCGGTAATACGGCCGCCCGGGATTATGCCATCGTGTGGCTGATTCTCTCCCGTGACGCCACATCCCTGAAGCGGTTTGTGGATGAGTTCTACGGGACGCAGGTCCTTCCCGGACTCTCCAGAGATATGGAGATGGGGCTGCTTGCGGCCACTGACGGGGACCTTGATTATTGCCGGAGGCACGGAGTGACCGAAGATGTCATCAATATATTCTTGAAACGGAGCGGATATGGAAAATAATGTTTTAAGGTGGAGTCTGCCCTTTTTTCTGTCGCTGGTCCTTCTCTCCTGCGCGGGGGGCGATGACGTGGTCTCTACCGTGGGGAGGATGCCGGCTGTATTCCCGGATTATATCGGGGTCACCATACCTTCCAATATGGCCCCTATGAATTTCGTGATGGAGGAACCCGGAACATTTCGTCTCGTGATATCCGACGGTTCGGGTTCGATTCGGGTGCGGAGCGGTCACGGTGGGCTGTTCGACATCCCCCGCAGGAGCTGGCGCAGGATGGTCGCTCATGCTGCCGGCGGACATCTTTCTTTTACCGTTTTCCGTCGGGATGCAGACGGGTGGTCCGCTTATGAGCCTTTCAATATGACCGTGGCACCCGAGCCGGCGGACGAATACATCGCCTTCAGATTTATTCCTCCGGGGTATGTCGCCTGGAAGGAGATGGGCCTTTATCAGAGATGCATAGAGAATTTCAGGACCTCCGAGATAATATCGAACCGGCGCACAGGGGAAAACTGTATGAACTGTCACTCTTTCTGTATGCAGAATCCGGACAGGATGTTGTTCCACGTCAGGGCGGCACATGCCGGAACGGTCTTTTTATATGATGGAAAAGCGGAAAAGGTGAATACGGTGACTCCCGAGACCATCTCCGCTCTGGTGTATCCTTCCTGGCATCCCGGGGGGCGGTACGTGGCTTTCTCCAACAATGATACGCGTCAGGCTTTTTTTCTGAATCATCCGGGCAGGATAGAAGTATATGACAACAGATCCGACGTGGTGGTGTATGACCTGTATCGGAATACGATCATATCGTGTCCGGAATTGAAGTCCGGAGATGCTTTCGAGACGTTCCCCACTTTTTCGCCCCGGGGGGACAGACTCTTTTTCTGCAGTGCATCCGCCGTGGAGCCGGTGCAGAATCATTTTGACGAGGTCAGATACAGTCTGTGCAGCATCGGTTTCGATGCTTCGGACGGCAGTTTCGGCAGTGTGGTGGATACGTTGGTCGATGCGGTCGGAATGGGCGGCAGCGTCTCTTTCCCGAGAGTTTCTCCCGACGGCAGGTTCCTGGTCTTTACCTTTCATGCCTACGGCAATTTTTCCATCTGGCACCATGAGGCCGATCTGTATTGCCTGGATCTCGCGGACGGGAGTGTCCGGCCTTTCTCCAATGCCAACAGCGATGATACGGAAAGTTATCATTCCTGGAGCAGCAACAGCCGCTGGATGGTGTTCAGCAGCAGACGGGATGACGGGCTATATACACGTCCTTATCTGGTGTATGTGGATGCGGACGGACGGGATGCCAAGCCGTTTCTTCTTCCGCAGAGAAATCCCCGCAGGTATTATGACGCTCTTGAATTTTCATTCAATATTCCTGAATTCATAACTGACAGGGTGTCCCTTACGGGACGGAGGATGGCTGAGGCGGTGAAGCGGGATACGGTTTCGGGAGTTCGTTTTGAAATCAAATAACTATTTATAGTTCAATACATTATTTCCAACTAATCACTATATTTATGAAAAAAGCAATTTTATTCGTTTTTTGTATGATGCTTGCCTGTGCGGCATCTGCTCAGAAAACCACTGTCACCGGGAGAGTGACAGACACGGCGGGAGAACCCTTGGCGGGTGCTTCCGTCCTGCTCAATGACGGAAGCGGCACCATTACGGATGTCGATGGACGGTTCTCTGTTTCAGCCGGTTCTGGCGCCACCCTGACGGTCAGTTTCATCAGTTATACTACTGCCGTAGTGCCTGTCCAGGCCGGAAAGAGTGATTATCTGATCGTTCTGGAGGATGACAACCAGCTTCTCGAGGAGACGGTAGTCGTCGGGTATGGTACCCAGAAAAAGGCCAATCTGTCCGGCTCCGTGGCTCAGGTGGATGGAAAAGTGCTGGAAAACAGGCCTATTCCCAATATTTCGCAGGGACTTCAGGGGCTTGTTCCGGGTATCACCGTCACAGCGGCTGACGGCGCTCCGGGTCAGGACGGCGGTACCATTCATATCAGAGGTGTCGGGACACTGAATACGTCCACTCCCTATATTCTGGTGGATGGTGTGGAGTCCGACAACATCAACTCGGTGGATCCCGAGGATGTGGCCAGCATATCTATTCTGAAGGATGCATCTTCGGCTGCCATTTATGGTTCGAAAGCATCGAACGGTGTTATCCTCATCACCACCAAACGCGGTGCGGATGGTGCCCCGAAGGTATCATACTCCGGTTCTGTAGGTGTTCAGAATGCCACCATGCTGGTGGACAGGATGAATTCCGCAGATGCCGCCACCTATTATAACTACGCTCTCCAGAGAAGCGGGAAGAGTGCACGCTTCTCCGACAGCGATATCCAGAAGTTCAGGGACGGCAGCGATCCCTACAACTATCCGAACACCGACTGGTATGCCCTCGGGTACAAGACAGGTCTCCAGACCCGTCATAATGTGAGTGTGACAGGCGGAAGCAAGAATGCGAGATATATGGGGTCGGCAGGTTACCTGTATCAGGACGGTATCCTGAAGAATTCGGGACGCCAGCAGTTCAATGCACGTACGAATCTGGACCTCGACATCAACAAGCGTCTCACCACACACCTGAATCTTTCATTCATCAAGAATGACTATAACGATGCCAGCTCGGCCTATGCAGGAGGCAGCAGCGACCAGATCATGCGTCAGCTGAACCGTATGGCACCGTGGATCGTGAACAAGTATGAGGACGGTTCGTATGGTACCATCTCTGACGGTAACCCCATAGCATGGCTGGATTCCGGGATGCAGGTCAAACGCGAGAACACCAACTTCACGGGACTTGTAGGATTCGACTATAAATTCATTAAAGAACTGGTTCTGAAGGTGGATGCTTCCTATGTGGACCAGTACCAGAATTATAACTATTTCCAGAAATATATCGAATACAATTCCACGAAGGTGTCTGACCCGAATCAGCTGACCAGGGCCAACACGCGGCAGAAACGGTATAATCTCAATGCCCATCTGGATTATGACCAGACTTTCGGAAAGCATAATCTGAAGGTGATGGCAGGATGGCATGCTGAGAAATATGACTATGCTTACGATTATACATACCGCAAGTCATTCCCTAACAACGAACTTACGGATATGGATGCCGGAGATGCCTCCACTCAGAAAAACAGCGGCTATACCCGCGAACTTTCGATGGTATCGGCATTCGGACGCCTGAATTATGATTATGACGGACGTTATCTTTTCGAGGCCAATTTCCGTGCTGATGCGTCATCACGTTTTTCAGAGAAGAACAGATGGGGATTCTTCCCTTCATTCTCCGCTGCCTGGCGCATTACACAGGAGAAATGGATGAGCGGCGCCCGCGATGTTCTCAGCAATCTGAAAATCCGTGCTTCCTGGGGACAGCTCGGTAATCAGGATGCTCTCAGTGACTATTATCCCTGGATGAACACATACGACCTCTCCGGCGGTTATATCTTCGACGGCTCCATCAATTCGGGGTATTATCAGAGTTCCTTCCATCTGTCGTCAATAAGCTGGGAGCGTTCCACGACCTGGGGCATAGGTGTGGACTTCGGGTTCGGTTTCGGACTCTCCGGTTCGGTCGATTTCTATGACAGAACCACCAGCGGTATCATTATGGATGTGGCCACTCCCGCGGAATTCGCCCTCAATGCATACAAGGACAATATCGGATCCATGAGGAACAGGGGAGTCGAAGTCTCCCTCGCCTTCAACAGACAGTTCGGCAAGGACTGGAATCTGAATATCTCCGGCAGTTTCGCATATAACAAGAACCGGATTCTCGACCTCGGGGAAGGTACGGAATATATAGCCTCCGGCAATACCCGTAACGCGGTAGGACATCAGTACGAGTGTTACTATATGTACAAGTGGTCCGGAAAATTCTTCAATTCCCAGGAAGAAGCGGATGCATTCACCGCCCAATACGGAAATCCTTTCGGCAAGAAATTCATGGCGGGGGACCTGATTTATTCGGACGAGAACGGTGACGGCAAACTGACGTCCGCAGACCGTGTCTATACCGAGACGTCATCAATGCCCTCCATTACATACGGCCTGAACATCGGAGCATCCTGGAAGGGTATCGACCTGTCGATGATATGGCAGGGAGTGGCCGACGTGCAGCACATTTTCAACAGGGAAGTCCTCGGTGAATTCATCGGCGACTCCGGACATCCAGCCACCATCTGGAAAGACTCCTGGACCGAGACCAATCAGAACCCTACGATGCCCAGAGTGTTCGAAACCGGAACAAGTTCCAGCGATATGATGAAAGTTATGTCCACCTTCTGGCTTTGGGATACTTCATACCTCCGTCTGAAGAATCTCCAGCTGGGTTATTCCTTCAAATTCAAGAAAGACATGGTTCAGCGTCTGCGTATTTACTATTCCGGAGAAAATCTTCTGACTTTCCATAATCTCCCCTTCAAGACAGACCCTGAGACGACCAGCGAACGCGGCTCTTCCTATCCTCTGCTCCGCACCCACTCAATTGGTATGAGCATCACTTTCTGACATCATGATGATTTAATAATATGACGAATATGAAAACAATCAAATATTACATACTGGCTCTTCCGGTTATATCAATCCTGTCATCGTGCAGTGATTTTCTGACTACGGTGCCCCACGACCAGCTCTCTCCCGCCACCACCTGGCAGTCCGAAACGGATGCCAACAAGTTCGTGATCGGGTGTTACGACGACTGGGTGGAGCGTTACGCTTATTTCTACTGGGACTGCTGTTCCGATTTCGGGTACAGCAACTTCTCCTGGGACGGATTCCGTGTCATAGGAAACGGTTCTTTGAGCCCCAGCGATTATGGCTATTCACTCTATAATTTCACGACCGTCCGCAGGTGCAACACCTATCTTGAAAATGTCGGTACCGTTGATTTCAGCAGTGACGCCGTGAAGAATGACCTCGAAGCGCAGGTGAGGGCCATCAGGGCTTTCAGATATTTTATGATGTGCTCTCTGTACGGCGGTGTTCCGCTCGTCGAGAACTATCAGTCCGCAGCGGAGGCCCAGGTGCCCAGAGATTCCGAAGAGACTGTGCGCAAGTTCGTCTATGATGAACTGGATGCCATCGCTCCGATGATAAATGAAGCACCCGCCGAACGCGGCCGTATCGCCAGAGGTGCCGTATATGCCATGAAAATGCGTGCCTCCCTGTTCTGGGGAGATTATGCGCAGGCCAAGGAGGCCGCCCAGAAAATCATCGCCCTGAACCAGTATTCCCTCGAACCCGACTATGCCGAACTTTTCAAGAGTTCCGGCAAAGATTCGCCGGAGATTATCCTCGCATACCAGATGATAAATGATGACTATACCTACAGCTGCTGGGAGAACGGACAGATGTATCCGAATGCGGACGGCGGATGGTCTTCGATGGTGCCCACGATGAATCTTATCGACAACTATGAGATGGCCAACGGCCTGACCAAAGATGAATCGGGTTCCGGTTATGATGCGGAACATCCTTTCCACGGACGTGATCCACGTATGGCGATGACTGTGCTCTATCCCGGCTGTGACTGGCAGGGCAGGGTATTCAACACCCTTGACGAAACTCTTCCCGGCGGCGCTACCAACTGGGATTATCCCTGGGTGGCTGACAATGCATCGAAAACAGCCCTTTCGTGGCGCAAATATCTGGATCCCATGTATGCCGACATCTGGGCGAACGACTGCTGCCCTATCGTGTTCCGTTATGCTGAAGTGCTGCTGACCTTGGCGGAAGCCTTGAATGAACTCGGCAGTGCTCCCACCAACGATGTGTATGGTTACATCGACCAGGTGAGGATGCGTGCCGGCATGCCGGCAGTTGATCGGACCAAATATAACACCAAGGAGAAAGTACGTGAACTGATTATCAGAGAACGCGGCTCCGAATTCGCCGGAGAAGGCCTCCGCAGAGGTGACATCCTCCGCTGCAAGGACGCTTCAGGAAAGATGCTGGCGATGACAGTGATGAATGATAATCTGAAATGCATCACCGGTACGGTGAATTACAGCGAATCGGATCCCACCTTGAGGGCGACTGTCGTTCCCGGCGTCACCGAGCCCATCGAGGATCGTGTGTTCGCCGAATATAACAGATATTTCCCTATTCCTCAGGGCAATATCGATGACAATCCGAAACTGGAACAGAATCCCGGTTATGCGAATTAGCGTCTGATCATCCGTTCCGGTCATATCATTACGGCCGTATCCTTCTGCGGGAGCAGATGGGTGCGGCCTTTTCTTCGTGAAATATGTCATCCGTTCGGATATTGGCCGGATATCAGTTATATTTGTGTCCGATTTATTGTGAAATGAAAAGAATACTATTACCGCTGGCGGCCCTTCTGTGCGCCGCCTTATCATGGTGCGGCACCGCCTCCGCCGCCGGATTCGACAGGAATGCTTTATATGAACTTCGTCTGGGCAGCGGGCTGACGCTGGATAATCACGGCGTCTTCTATATCGAGACGGATCTGTATGTGTTTCCTCAGAAGGAAAACGCCGTCTCCCAGATATGGATGTTCGTCCCCGGGGCTGACGGAGCATATTGTATCAAGAGTCTGGCGACCGAGATGGCCATAGACAATTCAGGTGTCGGGGCACAGGAGTGTCCCGTACTCCAGTGGGGGTGCGATTCGAGAAATCAGAATGAACTGTGGCTGCCGCGAAAACTCGATAACGGCCGATATGTGTTCACCAACGTGGTCACCGGATTCAATCTCGGTGTAAGGGACGTCAATGATGTGAACGCGAAGGTGTATCAGCTCCGTCCGGACGAGAACGACCCGGGGCAGCAGTGGGAGGTGGTGGTGTCTGACCGGAAGATAGAACACGAGGTTTCAAGAACTTACAGCGACAAGGATTGGGAGAACCAGAATGTGTTCGCCGTAAACAAGGGGGAAGGACACGTGACGTTCGTTCCTTACCCGTCAGTGCAGGAGATGACCGCAGACCCTGCTTACCGCCGGGGCTGGGAATATCCCGCTTCGGGTTTCCATATGCTCTTGAACGGAGACTGGAAGTTCCGCTGGTCCGACAGGCCGGAAGTCCGCCCGAAGGATTTCTGGAAGAAGGATTTCGATGATACGCAGTGGGATCTGATACCTGTCCCTTCCTGCTGGGAGATGCAGGGGTACGGCACCCCGATATACACCAACTCGAACTATCCTTTCCGCTGTAATCCCCCGTTCATCCAGCCCAGTCCGGGATTCACCGCCCAGAAGGAGAGAAATCCTGTCGGTTCCTACCGCAGGGAGTTCACTCTCCCCGAGGGGTGGTCGGACAAGGAGGTGTTCATCCATTTCGACGGTGTCTCCAGCGCGATGTACCTCTGGGTGAACGGCCGCCGGGTCGGCTACAGCCAGGTCTCCACCAGCGATGCCGAGTTCGATATAACCAAGTATTGCCGTAAAGGCATAAATACCGTCGCCGTGGAGGTGTACCGCTGGTGCGACGGCAGTTATCTGGAGGACCAGGACATGTTCCGCCTGAGCGGTATCTTCCGGGACGTGTACCTGACCGCCGTCCCGAAGCTCCACGTGAAGGACATCGTCCTGACCACGGAGTTCGGCGGCTCTCTGGAGGATGCCACCCTGAAGATCCGCACCGAACTTCAGAACTCGGGGAAGACCGCCTCCCCGTCGGTGAAATATGTTCTCCGTGATGCCGACGGCAATATCGTCGCTGCGGCGGATGCCGGCGCTCAGGTCGCCTCGGGAGCGTGTGCCGCCCTCGAATCGCGGATCAGGGTGAACGCCCCGAGTCTGTGGAGCGCCGAGACTCCCTATCTCTACACCCTCACCGTCGAACTGCTCGATGCTGCGGGGAACACCACCGAAGCCCTGTACCAGCAGTACGGTTTCAGAAAGATAGAAGTGGTGGACAACAAAGTCTATGTCAACGGCCGGAAAACCATGTTCAAGGGTGCAAACCGTCACGAGATGCATCCCCGGGCAGGGCGGGCCGTCCCCACCGAGTGCATGATACAGGATGTGCTCATGTATAAGCGTTTCAATCTGAATACGATACGTACCAGCCATTATCCCCAGAGCCCGAAGATGTATGCTCTCTTCGACTACTATGGCCTGTATGTGATGGACGAGGCCGACCAGGAATGCCACGGATGCTGGAGCCTTTCGGATAATCCCCAGTGGGAGGCCGCCTATGTGGACAGGGCCGTGAGGATGGTCCGCCGGGACCGCAACCACCCTTCCGTGATCTTCTGGTCCCTCGGAAATGAATCCGGCCAGGGATGCAATATCGAAGCCGAATATCGGGCCGTGAAGCGGATGGACGACCGCCTGATTCATTATGAAGGGATGAACGATGCCGTGGATATCGATTCGCGGATGTACCCCTCCATCGAGGGTATGCGGGAGGTGGACAGCCTGCCTCACGACAAGCCGTTCTTCCTCTGTGAGTATGCCCATGCCATGGGCAATGCCGTGGCGAATCTGGATGAGTACTGGGACTACATGGAGTTCCGTTCGCGGAGGATGATCGGCGGGTGCATCTGGGACTGGGTGGACCAGGGGCTCAACAAGCAGGGCGAGCCGCAGGATCATTTCTACTTCGGCAGCAGTTTCGGGGATACTCCGAACGACCGGGAGTTCTGCCTGAACGGACTGACCACCCCCGACCGCCGTGTCACTCCGAAACTTCTGGAAGTGAAGAAGGCCTACCAGTATGTCACCTTCACGGACGAAGGTGCCGGACGGGTGGGTTTGCTGAACCGCTACATAGCATATAACCTTTCGGATTTCGACCTGCATTATGTGGTGGAGAAGGACGGAGTGCCCGTCAGCGAAGGGACCCTGCCAATACCCGACTGCCCCCCCGCAGAGAAGACAGAAATGATATTGCCTTACGGCAATATCGTATCTGACTCATCTGCGGAGTATTTCGTGACTCTCGAAGTGTGCCTGAGGTCGGATTTCACCTGGGCCCCCGCGGGTCACGTGCTCGCTTCGGAGCAGTTTCCCCTGAACGTGAAGGCTGTTCCGGAGGCAGCCGCACCCGCCCCCGTCTCTGCGAAGCCTCTGAAGGTCTATCAGCCGGTGCGCGTCTATCTGGCAGTGGAGAGCGATGCGGTGTCCTGCTGGTTCGATACCCGTTCCGGCCGGATGACATCCCTGAAATTCTCGGGCAGGGAGATGCTCAGCCGTCAGTGGGGTCCCGAACTGAACTGCTACCGTTCGATCAATAATGATCCCCTGGAATGGACCGACCACGTGACTTCCCTGAAGGATTTCGAGTGGGAAGTCTCCGAGGACGGGCTTGCCGCGGAAGTGACGGCCTCGCTGGAGACCGTGGTGGGGGAGGAGAGGATCGCCCATCGTGAGCGTTATGTCATCTCTTCCGACGGGACCGTGGAAGTTTATGCCGAGTTCACGACTCCGGAAGGGTTCTCGCTGCCCAGACTGGCTCTTCAGATGGGGCTCGACCGGTCACTGGAGCATCTGAAATGGTTCGGTCGCGGACCGATGGAGAATTATCGGGACAGGAAGAGCGCCGCCTATATAGGACTCTATTCTTCTGCCGTGGAGGATATGCGTGAGTATTATGCACGGGCGCAGAGTATGGGAGAGCGGTGTGACGTGAGATATCTGACCCTTACCGACGATGGCGGTCACGGCATAAGAATCACCGCCGACGGCACATTCGATTTCTCCGCCCTGCATTATACCGACCGGGAACTGTGGTCGGTCCTCTATGGCCACGATCTGGAGAATATAAGGCGTCAGGAGACAGTGCTGAATCTGGATGCCGTCCAGCGCGGCATCGGAAACGGCAGCTGCGGCCCGGGACCTCGTCCGGCATATCTGATAGAGGGGAATGGGACATATCGGCTCCATTTCAGGATTTCGGAAGAGAAGTGATGGGTGTCACCATACCGTCTTTTCGTTTCTGGCATGCTTGTTGATGATGGTATGTCAGCATAGATAATATGATGGTTAGTGGTGAATAAAAGATTTTGGTTGATAGAGAAGAGTGACTGATGTCCGTCAGTCACTCTTTTTTTGTCCGTACCCTTCGTGCCGCCTGTTCGCATCTTATACCGGTGTTGCCGGATAATGCATAAATAATTATCTTCGCGTATTGGAAGCATTGATAAATATTATCTTTTTTTGTTACTGGTGATTATGACTGACATTATTGAAAATACTCCCGAGAGAATCGTTATCGTCCTCCGGGGTGAACTGGATACACTTGCCGCCAAGTCTTTTGCGGCGGAAATGGAGCCTGTGATGGCTGATGCAGGGAAGCGGATAATTCTGGATTTTACCGGGTTGGAGTATATCTCGAGTGCCGGCATGCGTACCATCCTCCTGCTGCAGAAAACCGCCGGTGCCAAGGGTGGGAAGGTGAGTATCAAAGGCATGAGCGAGGATATCCGTCAGATATTCCGCATGACAGGGTTTGACCAAATAATAGAAATATTATGATTTATCCGCTTTCACAGACACAGATGGGCATTTACGTATCGAGCATAAATGCCGGTTCGGAAGGAAAATACAATAACAATTTTCTGTATGGAATCGACGATGATGTCGATACGGGCAGGCTTGCGGCTGCCATAGACAGGGTCGTGGCGGCTCATCCGGCACTGTTCGCGCGTCTGACCGTGGATGATGACGGAGATATGGCGTTCGAGGAGCACAACGATGAAACGTTCCATACGCTGGAGATGAATGTCGGCAGTCTCGACGAGGTGCGTGACCGCATAGGGGCGGACTTCGATCTGATGAATGACCGGCTGTTCCGTGTCGAAATTTATCATACCGGGCAGGGCACGTTCCTCTACATAGACATACACCACATCATATCTGACGGCATGACTTTCGCCCATCTCATAGAAGAGATCGGAGAAGTGTATGACGGCGGGGAACCGATGAAGGAGAAAAAGACCATTTTCGACCTTAACCTTGAGGAACAGGCAGTCCGTAAAAGTGAAGCGTACATGGAGGCGAAGCAGTGGTACGAAGAGCATTTCGCCGCCGCATCCGGAGTGGATTCGCTCCCCCGGAGTGACATGCAGGTGAACGGGCCGTCAGCCGTCGGGACATCGGGTATCGGCATATTGGAACGCACTCTGAATATCGACCGTGACGCTCTGGGCAAATTGTGCGGTGAGGCCGGTGTCCGTGAAAGCGTATTCTACACTGCGGCATTCGCATTCCTGCTGAGCAAGTTCGCGGGGAACGGCGAAGTTCTGTTCTCCACCATCTATCACGGACGTCCGAACAGGGAAGACAGGGATGCGTACGGCATGATGGTGAAGACTATGCCCGTTTATCTGGATATGGAGTCCCGGCCTGCCGTGGCGGACCTGCTGCGCTGTATGTCGCAGCAGATCAGGGAGAGCCGCAGGCACACCTGCTATTCCTTCGCGGAAATATGCTCGGACCTGGATCTGAAGTCGGACATCCTCTTCTCCTATCAGGACACCCTCAACACCTTCCCGCTGAAACTTGACGGCAAATTGCAGCAGGATATGCATATCCCGATGCCGCGTCCGGGAATGGTCTTCAATGTAATGCTCCTGCAGACTGCCGACGGGCCGGTCATCGAGTTCAAGTACCGGAAGGACATGTTCTCCCGGGCCCTCATTCAGGATATGACCCTGAGTTATGAGAAGATACTCTCGGAATTTCTTCTCCACGAGAAACTCTGTGAAATCTCCATCGTCAGCCCGGAGCAGCAGAAGATTCTCGACACTTTCCACAATACTGCAGCCGCGGACGTCCCCTACAAGCGATTCTACGAACCCATAGAGCATTTCGCGGAGGTCGCTCCCGATGCCGCCGCCATCGTCGCCTGTGACAGGACATTATCATACGGGGAACTGAACGGGGAAGCAAACCGGGTCGCCCATTCCCTGATGTCCCGCGGAGTAAAGCACGGTGACCGTGTCATTCTCCTCCTTCCCCGCACCAGCCGGGTCATCTGCTGCATGTTCGGTGTAAGCAAGGCGGGTGCCGCGTACATTCCTTGTGATCCCGCTTATCCGGCCGAGCGCATCAACCTCATCCTGGAGGACAGCGGGGCGAAGTATATCATAACCACGGATGATCATCTGGCAGAGCATGGCGACAAGGCCATCCTCGTCGATGATTTGTTTGACGGCGGTCTTCCGACAGTCAACCCGCGGCTCCCGTCCATAACCCCCGATGATTTGGTGTATCTGATTTACACCTCGGGCTCGACCGGCCGGCCGAAGGGCGTGATGCTGCGCCACGAGGCGATATGCAACTACCTTTATGATCATCCTGCGAACCGCCATATCCATGCGCTCATGACTGAAGGGGTGAAGTCATACCTGTGTCTCACCACCCTCTCCTTCGACATGTCTCTGAAGGAGTTCGGCGTGGCTCTTCACAACGGCCTCACCTGTGTGCTTGCGAATGAGGAGGAGACCGAGAACCCCCTGCTCCTCGCCGATCTGATCAGGCGTACGGGAGTGGAGGCGCTCAATGCCACGCCTTCACGTCTGATGGGTTATATGGAGATACCCGAATTCGAGGGGGCCGTGAATAACTGCAAGGTCATCATGAGCGGCGGAGAAAAGTACTCAGCCACACTTTTGGACAAGTTGCACGGCATCCCCGGACTCCGCATCTTCAACACCTACGGCCCTACGGAAATCACGGTCAGCAGCAATGCCGCCGAACTCACCGACACATCGTTCATCACCATCGGACGCCCGCTGCTCAACTACCACGAATGGGTGGTGGATGCCTGCGGCAATGAACTCCCCATAGGCGTGACCGGGGAACTCTACATCGGTGGCATCGGTGTTGCCGAAGGCTATAATAACCTTCCCGAGAAGACGGCGGACGCATTTGTCGAATACAGGGGAATGCGTACATACAAGTCCGGGGACTATGCCCGCTGGACACGTGACGGCCATATAGAGGTACTCGGCCGCCGGGACGGACAAATCAAACTTCACGGTCTTCGCATCGAAATAGGAGAGATCGAGTCCTGTATCAATAAATATCCGGGCATCAGGCAGTGTGTGGTCAAGGTCTGCCATATCAACAATGACGATTTTCTCGCGGCGTACTTTACGGCCGGCGAACAGATTGATACCGATAAGCTGAAAGCTGAAATCAGCAATACGCTGACTCACTATATGGTGCCAAGTGCATTCATGCAGCTGGAATCTTTCCCTCTGACCCCGAACGGGAAAACGGATGTGAAGAACCTGCCGGTGCCCGAAATGATGCCGGCGGTGAATGTGGAGAAGTCATCAACGGGGCCGGTGGCGCTGAACGATCTGGAAAAGCAGCTGTATGACATCGTTGCGGGTGCATTGAAACTCCCTCTCATCGGGGATTCGGAAGACGCGGTTCCGGCTTTCGGCGTCACTGACGCACTCTCGTCCGCGGGTCTGAGTTCGCTTTCGGCCATTAAGGTCGCAACGCTGATTTACAAACGTTTCGGCATACAGTTGAAATCACGGGAGCTGATGGACGGCGCGACTCTGTTCAGTATCGAGAACCTGATTCTGAAGCGTCTTCTCTCCGCTTCGGACAGTGAAAACCACGATGCGGAAGAAACCGCTCCTCATCCCGAAAAGAAGAGGTCGGAAACGGAGTTGCCGCTTTCCTTCACCCAGCAGGGTGTCTATACCGAGTGTCAGGCCAACCCAGATGCGGTGCAATACAATATTCCCGAGTGCATAAAAGTGCCGGACGGTATTACTCCCGAACAGCTGGAGACAGCCGTAAGAAAGGTGGTGGCCGCGCACCCTTATCTCTTCTGTCACTTTGTCGAAGGTGACAACGGCGATATCGTACAGAAACCGTCGGACAGCACCAGCTTCCGGATACCGCACATCCAGTGTTCCGCTGAAGGGTTTGAACAGGAGAAGAAAAACTTCGTCCGTCCGTTCCATCTGGCGGAAGGGCCGCTTTTCCGTTTCGAAACGGTGACGGTCGGCGGCACGCTCCATTTGTTGACGGACATGCATCACCTCATAAGCGACGGCGCTTCGGTGGATCTGTTCATGCATCAACTCTGCCGGGCACTTGACGGCGGGGAGATAGAGGAGGAAAAATATTCATACTATGACTTCGTCGCCGACCAGCATATCAGTCGGGAGACGGAGGATTTCTTCGCAGACCGCATGGCCAGAGTGGAGAATTCTTCGCAGCTTATTCCGGATGTATTCGAACAGAATCTGCCGCACACCGAAGGGACGGTTTCCGCACCTTCCGACTTCGCCCCCGTGCAGGCTTGGGCATCAGAAAATGGCGTGACTCCCGCTGCCGTCTATCTGTCGGCGGCATACTTGTGTGTCTCACGATATCTTTGCGAAGACAACGTAAACCTCTGCACCATTTCCAATGGCCGCAGCAACCTCCAGGTGGCGGACACGATGGGTATGTTTGTGAACACTCTCGTGCTTCAGTCATACGTCGACCATCAGGTCTCCTGTCTTGATTTCGTCAGAACATGTGCCCGGGACTTCGCGCTGACCATCGAAAATGAGAATTATCCGTTCGCGAAGATAGCGGCGAAGTATGGATACCAGCCCAATATCGCATTCGCCTATCAGGTCGGCGTGCTCGGCGATTACAGGACGAAGGCGGGAGAACTGGAAATCCGGAGTCTCAGCCTCGAAGTTGCGAAGATCGGGGTGAACATAACGGTCCGTGGCGAGGATGCGACCGGCTATCGCATAAAGGTAGATTATGATGAAGCTCTGTATTCCCGATACATGATGCAGCAGCTGGCTGTCAGTATGGAAAATGCCGTTCGGGGAATAATCAGTCGGGAGAAGCTTGGTGATGTCAGCATCACTGATGAGGAACAGTGGAGTGTTCTGGATAAATTCAATGCACCGCTCGACTTCGGTTATGACCGGGATGATACGGTCGTCACGAAGTTCAAACGTGTCGCCCGGCAGTATCCGGACCAAAAGGCTTTGGTCTATATGGACAAGTCTTACACTTACGGTGAATTGGATAAGTTTACGGATCGTCTTGCGGTAAAGATTCGTGAGCGGATGCTTCCGTATATTCAGGAGGTTGAACGTCTGCAGGTGGAGCAGGACGGAACAAAACTCACCGATGTGGTGGTCTCCATCCTCATTCACCGTAACGAATGGATGCTCTTGGCTTCACTTGCGGTTTTGAAGGCAGGATGCGGATATCAGCCGCTGGATCCGAGTTATCCTCAGGACCGTCTGAATTTCATGGCAAAGGATGCCGGCGCCCGTCTTCTCATCGTGGATGAGGACTTGCGGGATCTTCTCAACGAGTATGACGGGGACGTGCTCCTGACCGGGGACATCGCTGACCTTATAGCCGACACCCCGGAAGGAAGCGTCGATTTCAGCCGCAAGAACGGTCTTGTCACGCTGCTCTACACTTCCGGTTCCACGGGTGTGCCTAAAGGGTGTATGCTTGAGCACAGAAACCTCGTCGCCTTCGGTCATGCCACGCGTACGACCCTGGACATCTCGACCGACAGCCGCATCGCCGCATACGCATCGTTCGGCTTCGATGTGAATATGATGGACATGTACTGCTCCATCATGAATGGAGGTACCATGTACATCATCCCGGAAGATATGCGCATGAATCTCGATGTCCTGCATGACTACATTGAAGACGAAGGTATCACTCAGATATTCATGACCACGCAGGTGGGCGTGCAGTATCTGGAAAACTATCCCGAGTCCAAGTCTCTCCGCCGCCTTGCGATGGGGGGCGAAAAACTGCGGGCCGTGGATCCAGGCAAGCTTTCATATAAGATATATAATGGTTATGGACCCAGTGAGATGACCTGCGGTGTCAGCATGTTCACCATCGAAAACTGGGAGCCGAACATTCCCATCGGACGCCCTATGCCCACACTGCAGGGATATGTCGTCGACAAGACGGGGCACCGTCTCCCGGTGGGCGCCGCCGGTGAACTGTGGATAACAGGTCCTCAGGTGGCCCGCGGATACTTGAACCGTGCGGACAAGACAGCCGAGGCTTTCTCCGGGAATCCGTTCATCGACCACGCCAGGACTGCGGTCGATTCGGAGCGTCAGCTCTGCTCGCGCATCTATCACAGCGGCGACATCGTGCGCTACCGCGAAAACGGAGACATAGAGTTCGTCGGACGCAAGGACGGTCAGGTGAAGGTTCGCGGTTTCCGTATCGAGCTGAAGGAGGTCGAAACTGTCATCCGTGAATTTCAGGGTGTGAAGGACGTTACCGTTCAGGCATACGACTATGAGGACGGCGGCAAGTATATCGCGGCATTCGTAGTCAGTGACACTGCGGTCGATACCGATGCGCTGAACGCTTTCATCAAGAGTCAGAAGCCTCCCTATATGGTGCCTGCCGTCACCATGCAGATCGAGAAGATCCCTCTGAACGTAAACCAGAAGGTGGACAAGAAGGCACTTCCCAAACCGGAAGCCAAAAAGGCCGAATATGTCGCCCCGAAGGGGAAGACGGAGGAAGACTTCTGTCAGATATTCTCAGAGGTGACGGGTGTCGAAAAAGTGAGTGCCGAGGATGATTTCTTCGAGATCGGCGGCAGTTCCATTCTGGCTCTGAAGGTCGTTCTTGCCGCAGGAAAGAAGGGATACGGTATCGTGTATAATAACGTGTTCTCCTACACGACTCCAAAGGCGATGGCGCAGTTCGTGACAGGAAAAAGCGACGATGAAGACTCCGAATCCCCGACATGTCCCGAAACTCCCGGGACCGTCAGAGAAGTGGATGAAGACGGCTATGACTATAAGGATGTTAATGCTTTGCTGCGCGGAAATACTATGGAGGCCTTCATGAACGGAGGAAGACAGCCTCTCGGTGATGTCCTTCTGACAGGCGGGACAGGCTTCCTCGGTGTACATGTACTGCATGATCTCATTGAAAATTATGACAACAGGATTTATTGTCTGGTCCGCGGCGGTAAGGATAAGAGTGCGCAGGCACGTCTTGAAGAGTATCTGACCTTCTATTTCGGCAAGTCATACGCCGAATTGACAGGCGGTCGCATTGTGGTCATCGAGGGTGATGCGACAGACCCGGCGACCTTTGACAAGGTCATGGAAACGATGGGCGACCATTCCGGAGACTGCACCTGTATAAACTGCGCCGCCTGTGTGAAGCACTTCGCCAAGGGTAACGAGATCGAGCAGATAAACGTCGGCTCGGTACGCAACATAGTGGATTGGTGTATCCGGACCGGTAACAGACTTGTTCATGTCTCTACGGAGAGCGTGTTCGGCAAGAATGATTTCTCGACGTTACCACGCGACTTCCGATATGACGAGCACATACTCTACGGAGGTCAGCAGTTCAGGTACAACCAGTACACGATGTCCAAGTTCGAGGCTGAAGTGCTCATCTATGAGGCGATTCTTCAGCATGGACTGAATGCCAAGGTTATGCGTGTCGGAAATCTTGCACCGAGATTTGAGGATGGAGGTTTCCAGATAAATGCCGAAAGCAACAATATGATGAACCTGTTCAAGGCATATATTGCACTGGGCAAGATTCCGTTCAGCGCTATGGATGCCAAACTCGAGTTCTCGCCGATAAATTATGTCGCACATGCGATATTGCTGCTTGCCGAAACTCCCCGGGAGTGTGTCTGCTTTATGCCGAGCAACCACCACGTCTCACTTCAGGGCGATATCGTGACGGATATCGCCGGGACACTTCGAAAACCTCTGGAACTGGTGGAGGCCGATGTCTTCGCGAAGGCGGTGCAGGAAGCTCTCGCCTCACCGGAACTGGTTGACAGCATGCGCCCGTTTATGGCTTATCAGAGCGGCGAATCGAACAGCAGGATGAGAAGTGCAGGTCCCGGAGATTTCTCGAATGCCTTCACCATTCAGGTCCTTTACCGTCTCGGCTTCCGTTGGCCGGTGACAGGTACCGGATATGTCGCCCGATTTACAAAGAATCTCTATGGCCTTTGATTTTTCAAACAAAATCGTCGGGGTTCTGGTCGAACGGACGCACGACATAGTGGATGCCGCTGAAGCGATAATCCGCGGTGGCGGCGTTTTCATGCCGATCGACAAAAGCTATCCTCAGGACCGTGTGGACTACATGATGCAGGATGCCGGGGCCGCTCTGCTTCTGACGACTGACATTCCGAAAGGAAACGGGTGTCTGGACTGGGGAGGCAAGGATATGGATGATGCGGCGATGATATTATATACTTCCGGAACTTCGGGACGGCCCAAGGGGGTGGTGCATACGCGGCGTTCCATCGAGGCGATGATCGCTGCCACCCTGCAAGTCGCTCCCGTCAGGCCGGAGAGCCATGTCGCCATCGTCGCCGGTTTCACATTCATCGCATCTCAATTCCTGATTTTTACGGCATTGAAACAAGGAGCCGCGATACATGTCGTCGATGATGCGACGAGACAGGATTTTGATTTGTTGTACGATTACATCAGGGAGCACAGCATAGACATAGTGTTCCTGCCTCCCGCCATAGCGACCGTCATGGCGGAGGAGTATGATATGCGGGGGATAACGATTCTGTCCGCGGGTGACAAGTTGCGCAACTTCAAATCCAAATATCCCTGTGTGATTTGCAATATGTACGGCAGCACGGAGGGTGTCATCGTCACTGCGGGGAAGATAACTGGAGACGAACCGAACATCTCCATCGGCAAACCGTTGGATGGAATCGACGTGCGCATCGTTGACGAACAGTTGAACGATGTCCCCGAAGGTGAAGTCGGTGAACTGATATACAGCGGAGCCGTTCAGGCCAAAGAATACCTGAATCTTCCCGAACAGACCGCAGGCAAGTGGTTCACGGGTGAAGACGGCCGGCGCTGGTTCAGGATGGGCGACCGGGTGAACCGCCGGGACGACGGTAATCTGTATTATGTGGGCCGTACCGACAATATGGTAAAGATACGCGGATTCCGCGTGGAGACGGGCGAGGTCGAACGACAGATTTCACGTGTGGTGCCATCCGTCGAGGTGGCCGTCGTAATGCGCACGGTGCATGGTATTGACCATCTGGTGTGTTTCTATGAGAACGACAGTGAGATTCAGACTGATGTGGTGAAGGAAGAAATCGCGAAATCGCTTGCCGAGTACATGATCCCCGATATATGGGTGCGTCTGGATCGCCTGCCCCGTAACGCCAACGGAAAGGTCGTGCGTAGGGAACTGCCTGTTCCGGCCTCGGGGGCGGACAAGCTCAGCATCGTATTCAACGAGGTCGAGATGCGTGTCGTGGAGGCTGCCAAACTTATTGTCGGAGACACCATATCGCTCGATGACAATTTCTTCGAATGCGGGGGAACATCCCTTGGCGCCATCAAACTGGCGACCCTGCTCAAGACCATGGGCATCCATATAACCGGTTCGCAGATAATGCAGCTCAGGACACTGCGTTTGGTAGCCAAGGAGGCGAAGGCTGATTATGAACGCCTTTGGACCTCTGAACAGTACCGTGAAATATGCGACAGTTTCGCGGCGAGAGGCGAAAAAATCCGGAAGGTCCTGCCTCTTTCTACGGAACAGGAAGACATACTCATCCGCTATCTGATGCATCCTGATGCCACCGCTTACCGGAATGTATTTCTGCTCAAGCTGGACAGCCGTGTCGATAAGGATATTCTGCGCAGTGTCATAAATGAAGTCTCCGACAGGTATGAAGTTCTCCGTTCTGCGATCGTCATTCACCACAAGGCGCCCTTTCAGCAGATAATCACAGACAGGTGTGTGCCCCTGGATATTTATGATGATATCGCTGACACGGACATAAGTTATGTGAAGAGCCTTTACAGGCGATATATGCACACTCCTTATGATCCGGAAATATCGTCCCTGATGCGTTTCGGTTACGTTCCTCTCTCCGACGGCACTTCGTTTCTGCTGCTCCTTGTAAATAATGTCAGCGTGTCGATGAGCATAGCCCGCCGCACGATTCATGATGTTATGGACCGACTTTCCGGACACTTCCCGGATGACCTGTCGATAACCGGGTGGCGTGATCTGGCGGCACTTGCATTGAGCAGTGAAAGTCAGAATGTGACGGGGGGTGCTGACGTCGAAATAAAAAAGCCTGTTGACAACGGATTGATAAGGGTCTATTCTCCGTTGAAGGAGGGTAAACCCCCGGTGACGTTTGTCCATACCGGAAATACCGGGAGTGATGCGTACTATCGTCTTGCCGACAGGATAGGAGAGAATTGTGCGTTTTCTGTCATTGAACCATATAATCTGTTCCATCAGGATGACATACGGCATGGTATCGGGAATATCGCACGGAAATATGTGGAAATCCTCCGTGATTATCAGCCGGAGGGTCCTTACATACTTGGGGGATGGTGCTATGGAGGTGTTGTCGCACACGAGATGGCCTGCCAGCTCCAAGCGATGGGGGAGGAGGTCCGCCATCTGATAATGTTTGACTCCCACGCGCTGACGGACGACAATCTGACATCTATGGCGAGGGATATGCAGGGAACCGTCGACCGTGAATATTTCGAGACTTGCCCGCTCTTCGAAGATCTTCGCGGACAGGGACTTCTGGAGGCGATGATCAATAACTGCGCACAGGTCTGCCATGACCTCCTGCATCACACTCCTTCCATGTTCCATGGAGCCACGACATATTTCAAACCCCTCCGTACACCTGTGGCAGCTACGGGCAACGCTCTTGAATATTGGAAGAGGATGATGGAATTCGATGCCGGAAATTACGAGAATTTCTGTGATCGGAATCAGTTGCGTATTATCAATACCCCTCATGAGCACGATCTTATGATGGACGATGAATCGCTGGCCGTCACGGTACCGGCCATCAACGGAATACTTGGTCATCATTAATGGAAATCAGAAGGTGAAACGGAAAGTTTTTTTGATCAACAAGGCATTCAACAAATACCTGTGGGCTTCCATTCTGGGAGTGGCAGCCTCGCAGATCGCGAATATCGTCGATGCGTCGCTGGTGGGAAACATCATCGGGGCCGACGGGCTGGCGGCTGTCGTAATCAGCAAGCCGGTTCTTCAGGCCATTTTCGCCATCTCCTGTTTTTATGCCGTGAGCTGCAGCATGATCGCCGGTATGGCTTTGGGTAATGGCGAAAAGGCCGCCGCCGACTCACAGTTCTCATTCTCCATGGCGGCAAGTCTGGTATTGGGAATAGTGATTTCCGCCGGGGGGCTGATTTTCATCGAACCCCTGATGGACCTGTTCTGCAGATCACAGGAGCTTCGTCCCATGGCCAAATCATTTATGACGGTGACCATACTGTCGGCCCTTCCCCAGCTGTTCATGTACACACTGCACCGGTTTGTCACTACGGACGGCTCACCGAAACTGATTTCCAAGGCTGTAATCGTGGGAAACCTGGTCAACGTCGTTCTGGATGTCGTCTTTATGAAATATCTGAACATGGGCATAGCCGGCGCCGCATGGGCTACGTTCATCATGTATATAGTGTGTTGTGTCATGGTGATTCCGCATTTCCGTAAGAAGGATACGCTTCGTCTGGCATTCGGACGATGTCGGAAACTTATCTCCGTCAGACAGATACTGACCTTGGGAACACCGATTTTCCTCTCTACCGTGCTCCTTTCCGTGCAGTACACGTGCTACAATGGCATCGCCGTCACATATCTGGGCAAATCCGGGCTCATCGCCCTGGCGGTTTGTCTGCAGCTGTTCAGTTTCTCCATGATTATCCTCACCGGAACTTTGCAAGCCATTCAGCCTGTAGGCGCCATACTCAAAGGTATCAATGACTCGAAGGGGATAATCATGCTTTTGGGAAAAGCTTATAAGTTTCTGGCGGTCTGTCTGGCGGTCTATTCACTGCTGATTGTTATCTTCCCTGTGGAGATATCCGGTTTCCTGGGGGTGAAAGATGGAAGTGCGCTCCCGACCGTCATGGCGGCTTTGCCTGCTTTCTCTCTGAATATCGTGATGCAGGCGCTGCTCTACAACCTGATGCCTGTCTATCAGTTCTACAATCATCACCGCATGGCACTGTTTCTGTCCGTAGGTCAGACATTGCTGCCGATTGCCGGTTTCTGGGCACTGGCGCATTTTCAGACGTTCAACCCGTGGTATGGTTTTTTTCTCGGTCAGTCAGTGACAGCCATTGTCCTTTTGGTGTCATCACTGTTCATCAGCAGGAAGGAAAATTCGATTCCTGTGTTCCTGGTTCCCCGCGGAAATGGATTCCCGTCGCTGGAGATGTCGTTCGGCTACTCCGAAGAAGCGATGCATAAGGCATTTGACGAGATGAGCGGGTGGCTTGGGCAGCAGAATCTTTCGAAGAGCATAATCTTCAAGGTCCGTATTCTGGCAGAGGAACTGATGTCCAATATAATCCGTCACAGCGGACAGAAAGACAAGAATGCGTTCGCCGACGTGCGTCTGTTTATGCAGGAGGATGCAGTCATATTCGCCCTCACGGATGACGGCAAACCGTTCAATCCCATTGAAAACAAGGACAAGGGGTATGGCCTGATGATAGCCAACGGAGTCGCAAGTGACATTTCATACAAATATCAATTCGGCCAAAATATGACCAATGTAATCATAAATACAGAAGCGTGAGACGAATAGCAATAACACTCATCCTCTCCGTCATCGTGTTTGCGGCCACAATTCTGGTCTCAATCATGTACATATCCAGAAAGAGCCTCGAAACAGCGGATTATTTCAACAATCTCGCTCTGGACAATTTTCAGGATGAACTGAATGATGAAATTTTCCTGACCAGGCAGTCCGCTTTCAGTTTCCTTACCGGAATTCCTTCCGTATATGTAGGGAAGGACAGTGCCAGCATCATCATCGATGAAAAGGAACTGTCCGAGTTCAAGGATGCGATCCATGACGTTCTGATACAGTTCATGAGAGTCAATAAGTATTATCGGAATACGATGTTCATCATCGACAGGGATATATGCCGCAAATACTTCCCATGTGAAGATACTGCTTACATCGGGCATTGTACGAAGGGATTTGTCCCTGCCGTCCTGCAGGGTGACAATGCATTGTATGACCTGTCCGACCAGTATGACTTTATGGGTTCCGCCCGATATCAACAGTTGAAAAGAGAAAGAAAAATTCTTTGGACCGCACCTCAACCTGTCTCTCCGGAGGAAATGAGATTGTTGATACTCCAAGTGCCGATGACTTTGAGCAACGGACAGTTCGCAGGTGCATTCACCGTGTCGCTGGATATCGGGACGGTAAATGAAAAATTGAAGAATTACCTGCCGTTCGGTGAGGAGTATTCCGCCATATTCCTTGTTGACGAAAACGACAATATATTTTCCTCCTGTCCGGAATGGATTATGGAGCCGGACAGCCAGGAAGAAATTCGTAATTCCACCGATCTGCTGCAGAGACACGACGAGGGCGCCGAGCATAATATCATTAAAATCGGTGAGGATGAATACTATGTATATCAGCGTGATGACCTTTCATTGCCCTGGAGAGTCTTCACGGCCAATAACTCGAAAGCCATTTATCACGACGCGAAGCATGTGGTCAACGCCATGATTCTCTCCTCAGTCACGGGAATGCTTATGATGCTTGTCTGCTGCGTCGTCATTTTTCGTCAGACACGAAAGAATCTGCGCAAGAAAGCGGCCATAGAGGAGGAGCTGCGTATGGCTGCGATGGTGCAGACCTCGATGCTGAAGCCGTCCACCTGTACCTTCTCACATAATTCCTCACCGATCATCCTGAATGCCTTTGTGCAGCCGGCCAAAAAGGCGGGAGGAGATCTATATGATTATATCGAGAAAGATGGAAAACTTATCTTCTGTATCGGTGACGTCTCCGGAAAGGGGATGCCGGCGGCACTGTTCATGACCCAGGTGGTTTCACTCTTCCGCAATGCGGTGCGCCGTACTTCGGAACCGTCTGAAATAGTATGTCAGATAAATGACGTGCTTTCAGACAATTCCGAGATGACTTTCTGTACCTTCTTTGCAGGTGTGCTGTGCGGGGATGAAATAACGTTCTGCAATGCAGGCCACAATCCCCCCGTGTTCATTTCTTCCCGCTCCTCATATCTGAAAGTGCGTCCCAATATCGCGATCGGGCTGATGGAAGGCTATCCATACCGGTCGGAGACCATTTCCTTCCGTCCGGGGGACAAATTGGTGCTCTATACCGATGGAGTCACTGAAGCAAAGGACAGAAACCATAGACTGTATGGTGAGGAGAGACTTCTCAAGGTGCTTGAATCCATTTCGCGAAGTTCGGGTGCCGAAACCGGTTCATGGATCAACACGGCCATCAGAAAATCCATGGAACAGTTCACACGACACGCCGAGCAGAGTGACGACATCACGATAATGAGTATCGAAAATTCACATATTATGTCCTGATCATCTCCCGTTTTTATCGGGCGGCAATATTTTTCAATCATTACTAATTTCTATTTTTCATGAAAACTTTTTTGCATGTACTTCTTCTTGGTTCAGCTGTGTTTTCGGTATCATGTCGGCAAGGCATTTCAGACAAGATACTGATTGAAGGAACCGTTATTAATATCGACCAGTATGGAGGACTGGAGCCGTCTTTCACACCGGATGCCCTGGAAAAGGCCGGAGTGGCTTATGGAGATTTGCTGACGCTTTCCATAGGAGATGATATAGTGGTGTCCGCACCTTATGTTGATGCCTATACGGAGGCAGGCAGCATGTCGCCTTGTCTCTGCAATTATAACCGGGCCGGCAAGATGGTGACAGCGGCCATGTCAAACGGTAGTTTTGCCAACCACGTAGGAGGTAAGGTTGGTGACAGTATTGTCGTAAGAATGCAGAAGAAGGAAGGATACCTCCGGGAATACGAACTTCTGCAAGGAACCTACACATACGATCGTTCTGAATATTCCGATGATGAAGTTTTTGCCAATTTCCGTGAGTTGAAAGGCACTGGCCTTAAACCGGGCGTATTGTTCAGGAGCACCAGCCCGATCAATTTCAAGAACAATAAAATCAGGTATACATATTCATCCGAACTATGTCGCGTCAATGGCATTAAAACTATCATCGATATAGCCGATTCGGATGCCAAGGTCGCGGAGTATCTGTCCGCGGCTGAGAGCGAAGGAAGCTATATGCTGGAAATTCAGAGCAAGGGAAATATAGTAGGTCTCGGCTCAAATGCAGACTACATCGATACCACATTCATGCGCAAGGCAGCCCGTGCGTTCCGTGAAATGATTTCCAAACCCGGGCCGTATCTGATTCACTGCAACGAAGGAAAGGACCGTACAGGTTTCTACTGCCTGCTTCTCGAAGCTTTGTGCGGCGCGAGTGTCGAAGAGATAGAATTGGATTATATGTTGACATTCGAAAACCTCTATCATCAGAAAAAAGGCACAGAACAATACGAACTCACCTGGAAAAAGAACGGATTCAGGATGCTCTATCAGCTGGCTAATCCACAAGTTTGGGATCATGTGATTTTGATTGACTGGGACAAAGTCTCGATTGACGGTGCGGATTTGGCCGAGGCGGCGGAGAATTACATCCTGATGATCGGTCTCTCGTCTGCGGAGATCGACGCACTGAAAAATATAATTTCCGAATAATGCAGGCTGGCCGCAGACGTCGGCAGATCTGGATGCTGTCTAAATGTCTGAAATAATCCGATGCCTGTTCCATACCGTCTTTTCGTTTCTGGCACACTTGTTGACAATGGTATGTCAGCATAGATGATGTGATGGTTGATGGTGAATAAATGGTTTTGGTTAATGGAAAAAAGGTGACTGATAAAACTTATCGGTCACCTTTTTTCTGTATATGTATTATTTCCAGACGATTTTTGTCCTCCTGTCTCATAAATGTAATCAGTGCATATTTGGCCAAATGCAATGTCGATCGGTGCCTTTTGGCTGATTATCTTAATTTTTATCCTTATATTTGCCCATCTGACAAGGACAAACATGAAAGAGTCAATTATCGGTAGAGCTGCAGAGAAAGCAGAACTTCAGAAAATTTTCGAATCCGGGAAAGCTGAGTTCGTGGCGATATATGGAAGAAGGCGTGTAGGAAAAACATTCCTTATCAAGGAATTTTTTGAAGATTGTCTCGTGTTCTCCGTAGCAGGACTTGCCAAAGGGAACACGAGATTACAGATAAAGAATTTTTACAAGACAGTTCAGAGATATGATTCGTCATTAAAGGAGTCACCAAAGGACTGGATAGATGCATTTGATATCCTGATCAGATATATTGAATCCCTTGGAGGGGGGCGAAAAGTAATACTTCTTGATGAACTTCCTTGGATGGACACTCCAAAATCCGGGTTCATTCCCGCCTTGGAGCATTTTTGGAATGGATGGGCATCATCTCGAAAGGACGTTGTCCTCGTGGTCTGCGGATCAGCGACGTCATGGATGATGGACAAGCTGATAGATGACCATGGCGGTCTCCATAACAGGTTGACAAAACGAATATTCCTCAGGCCGTTCACTCTGTCCGAGTGCGAAAGTATGCTGAACAGTATGGGTGTGAATCTTTCAAGGTATGAAATTTCCATCTGCTATATGATTCTTGGCGGCATCCCTTACTATCTCAGCCTCATTGATTCGGGGAAGAGTCTTACACAAAATATTGATAGCCTGTTGTTCTCCGATGATGGAGATTTGCACAATGAATTTGAGAATCTCTATTCTGCGCTTTTCAAGAATTCGGACGATTACATCAAGGTCGTTACAGCACTCAGCGAAGTAAGGGGCGGGCTGTCAAGATCGGAAGTCGTTGAAAAAACAGGCATCCCAACAGGAGGGACTCTCACAAAGATTCTGAAGAACCTCAGTTCGTGCGGTTTCGTCCGAAGGCATAAGGACATCGGAGACGGGAAAGAGGATATTTTCCAACTTGTTGATTTCTATTCGCTTTTCTATTTTAAATTCCTCCGTGACAGGCATTCATACGAAGATGGCTATTGGATGTCGATACAGGGAACCTCCAAGTTCTACACTTGGGCCGGGCTTTCATTCGAAATACTTGCATTGCAGCACGTACATCAGATCAAGCAGTCACTGGGCATCAGTGGCGTAATGACAAGCGAATACTCCTGGAGGAGCCCCAATGCACAGATTGACCTTGTCATTGACCGTAAGGATAGAACTGTAAACCTTTGCGAAATGAAGTTTTCAGAGGATGACTATCATATAGACGAAGAGGAAGATGCGAAGCTCAGACGCAGGGTCTCGTCTTTCAAAGAGAACCTTGGAAAAGAGAGCAAATCCATTCGATTGACTTTTGTGACCACATATGGACTTGCAGGCAGCAGATATAACAGCAGAGTCAACGATATAATTATCCTTAACGATCTGTTCAAGTAAGATACTGTATTCAGTGTCCCGTATGACGGACATTATTCTGCCGGTATGATGATGGTTTCGGGGGTGCCGGGGCCGCCGTTGACTCCGCGGTAGCCTACATATCTGCCGGTCTCGTCCAGATAGTAGCGGCAGCTCCAGAAGAGGGATTTCAGACCGCCCGGGGTTATTTTGATGTCACGGACAGGAAGGGTGCGGAACCTGGTCTCACCCGAGTATTCTGCCTGCATCTGTTCGAAGTCGAGATTGTCGGGCCGGAAACATTCGTACTTATATGAGGTGCGGTTTTTCATTATCGCTCCTACGCTGTAGCTTATGTTCTGAATCCACGGATATCCCTTGCTATTTACGGTATCGTGATAATTCTTTCCGTGGAAACGTCCCTCTATCACATATATCCCGTTTTTCAAAGTGATGGTTATGTCTGTCTTGTCTGACGGGTCGGAGATATGTGTGCTGCGGGTTACGTAGTCTTCTCCTGACACTATCTCCGCCACCTGTGTCCCCTTGGTGACGGTTATTTTTCTGGAATCACCCGAAACGGTCTCATCCCAGAGATATACCGTGGTGTCCTTACCGGTAATGGAGAGGTATGTCCTCCTGACCGTGTTCTGGGCGTGTGACGGCGGAACGGTGACAGGAATCAGAAGAATCATAAGCAGGAGTGTGCGGAATCTCATAGTGTGGTTACGGGTTACGTATGCGGTCCCAAAGATGAGAAAAATAGTATGCATAAAAAAATTACAGAATAGAATAGTTACATTTGCGCCTCAAAAGGAGAGAAATATGAGTACCGACAGATTCGATTTGGTGAAACAGAGTTTCGAGAAAAAGGCCATTCCTGCGGATGTCCCCGATGCCAAGACTTCCGATTATTTCGGAGAACTTGTGTTCGACCGTGCCAAGATGCACCGCTATCTCGATGCCGGGACTCTGAAGGCCCTTCTGGACTGTATCGACAACGGCAGACCCCTCGACGGGAAAACCGCCGACGGAGTGGCCCGGGGGATGAAGGAATGGGCCATCTCCCACCACGTCACCCACATATCCCACTGGTTCCAGCCCCTGACGGAAGGCACCGCCGAGAAACACGATTCCCTGATAGACTATGACGGAAAGGGAGGCGTTATCGAAACCTTCGACGGGAAGTCGCTCGTGCAGCAGGAACCTGATGCATCCTCCTTCCCCAACGGAGGTATCCGTGCCACCTTCGAGGCCCGCGGATATACGGCCTGGGACCCCACTTCTCCGGTCTATATCATGGACGATACGCTATGTATCCCTTCCCTGTTCATCTCCTATACGGGTGAAGCCCTTGACTACAAGACTCCCCTGAAAAAATCCATAAAGGCCGTCACGGAAGCGGCTCTCCCCATATGCAGGATGTTCGACCCCGCAGTGAAGAAGGTCTATTCATATCTGGGATGGGAACAGGAGTATTTCCTGGTGGATGAATCTCTTTATGCCGCCCGTCCGGACCTGATGATAACCGGCAGAACCCTTATGGGGCATGCCTCCTCCAAGAACCAGCAGCTGAGCGACCACTATTTCGGAGCCATCCCCTCGCGGGTGGCCGCCTTCATGAGAGATCTGGAGATAGCGGGCCACAGACTCGGAATCCCTTTGAAGACCCGTCACAACGAGGCCGCTCCGAACCAGTTCGAACTGGCCCCCATCTACGGTGAGGCCAATCTGGCCAATGACCAGAACCAGATAGTGATGAACCTGATGCACACTATCGCCAGAAAGCACGGTTTCGTGGTCCTTCTCCACGAGAAACCTTTCGACGGAGTGAACGGCTCGGGCAAGCATAACAACTGGTCTCTGGGAACTGATACCGGGACACAGCTTCTCGCCCCGGGGAAGGACCCCAAGAGCAATCTCCAGTTCATCACCTTCTTCGTGAATGTCCTCTTCGCAGTGCAGAAGCACAACGCACTGCTGAAGGCATCCATCGCCAGTGCCACGAATGCCCATCGTCTGGGCGGGAACGAAGCTCCCCCGGCCATAGTGTCCGCATTCCTCGGGCAGACGATGACCGATGTCCTGCGGAAACTTCTGGAGGTGCCTTCGGACACCCCCATCGAGATAGTCGGGAAAAAGAAGAAAACGCTGGATCTGGTGGAGATTCCGCAGATATTCGTGGACAATACCGACAGAAACCGCACTTCCCCCTTCGCCTTTACCGGTAACCGCTTTGAATTCAGGGCAGTGGGGTCCTCTGCGAACTGCGGTGGAGCGATGGCGACCCTGAATGCCGCCGTGGCGGAGCAGCTGACGGAATTCAAAAAGCGGGTGGACGCCGATATTGCCGGAGGCAAAACCGTCAATGTCGCAGTTATGGATGCCCTCAAGCCCCTCATAGGCTCCGTGCTGGAGGTGGTGTGCTTCGACGGGAACGGATATTCCCGGGAGTGGCTCGAAGAGGCGCGCCGCAGGGGGCTGGACGTGGAGACCTCCGTCCCCGAGATGTTCAAGGCTTTCACCAGCCCCGCATCGGTGAAAATGTTCACCTCGACCGGGGTCTATACGGAGAAGGAACTCATCGCCAGGAACGAGGTGAAATGGGAGACGTATTGCAAGAAAGTGCAGATCGAATCCCGCGTGATGGGGCGTGTGGCATCGAACCACATAATCCCCGCCGCCCTCGAATACAAGACCAGACTGCTGAAGGAGGTGGCACTTAACAAGGAGGTGTTCGGCGACTTGGAAGGATGCACCACAGAGGTGGACCTCATCCGCAAGATATCCGGATATGTCGAAGAGATAAGGCTGATGGTGAAGGATATGACACAGGCCCGCGCCGAAGCGAACGTCATCACTGACGATTACCTCAGGGCGGTGGCCTATCACGGAGTGGCGGATTATGTCCTCCGTCTGCGCAGACCCATCGATGAATTGGAGGAGATAGTGGACAACAAGACCTGGCCTCTGCCGAAATACCGCGAGCTGCTGTTCATCAGCTAGCGCACTTCTACCTCACCACCGCGTAGAATTCCAGATCCGCGTCGGAATCGTTGATAAGGGTATGTTCATGCCCTTCCGGGCAATAGTGGCAGCATCCGGCGCCGACGGGTTCCTTTACGCCGTCGCAGAGTGCGTATCCCCGGCCCGAGGTGAAGAACATCACTTCCGCGTTCCCCTCGTGGGTGTGGAGACCGATGCTTGCGCCCGGAGCCAGGGAACCCTTCATTATGCGGGTCTGTCCGTCGAAGAACATATTGGCCCTGTATTCCTTTTCACCCCCCTTGAAGTTCGGGAGGACCGATAACGGTATCTGTTCGAAATCTATCTTCATAATGCTGTTGTGTATATTTCTTTATTATGCTCCTATTATCCATTTCCCGCCGGGTATCAGCGAAATCAGCTTTGAGGTGACGGCGCTGCAGATGAACGTGCAGACGGCGATGGCCGGGATGGCTATGGCGACCGGTACTGCAGGTGATGCGGAACTTCCCTGGATGAACACTCCGGCGAATGCGCAGAGATAGAACATATGCATGAGATACATTCCGAACGACAGCCTGGAGATGCCGGTGACTATTTTAGGAGGACGCTCCTGCCTTATGCAGGAAAACATCAGAAATGCACCGAAGGTGGCGGCGAGGACATTGGGGGTGCAGAACTCCCACGACCATTCCAGCAGGGGAGTGGATATCAGTTCTCCCGGGACTCCTTTCCACCAGAAGGACCATCCTGTGAATGCAGCCCCGGTGAGGAACGCGACAAGTCCCACCGTCATCCTCTTCTTTACCGACCAGTCGATATGAACCCTTATGTAATGCGCCAGCACCAGATATCCCAGATATCCGGAGCAGTACCAGAGCATAGAGAACCTGTTCCAGAAGCATTCTCCCCAGATCTCGCCTGACAGAAAAGTGTGTATCCAGGGGATGAAGGTGGAGAGCACGAAGCACCACAGGAATATACGTTCCTCCCTGGCCGTCGCTTTCTCCAGCCACGGTGAAACCACCGGCATAATCAGGTAGAGGCTGATGAGCGGGTACATGAACCACAGGTGCCCGGCCATCGACGGGAAGTTCAGAGGGAGGTGTTTCAGGTCTGTCAGGGACTGCTCCGGGGTCATCCCTCCCCACAGCAGGGGCAGAAAGCAGTAGAGCAGCATGAAGCAGATCATCGGGGGGAGAATTCTCCGGGCTCTTTTCACGTAGAAGTCCACCATGCCTGTGCCGGGTTTGAGAGGTACCAGCAGGAAGGCCGAGACCACCATGAACAGCGGTACGCAGGTGCGTGCGACGAAACCGTCATAAAATGCCACCCAGAAGCGGTTGGCGTCGTTCGCCAGCATCGAGACGTTTCCGGCCAGTCCCGAAGCGTCCGCCCCGTAAAAATTCTCGCTCGCGTGGACGAGCATCACCAGGAAGCAGGCCGCCACCCTGATGTAATCCACGAATACTACTCTGTTCTGCATATTTGTCTATGGGTAAGGATTCCGCAAAGGTAAGATATTCCGTCGGGAATCCGACGGATTGGAGGGAGGGAATGCATTATTGCCGCAAGACCGTGTCATCGTAAAAGAAAACTTGCTGTTTTTTTACTTTTTCGCCCTTTGTTCTTCCTTCAACGGAAGGTGTGGTAGTTAGTATAATACTGTTTATGTGATGGTTATTCTTAATGTTATGTCCACAGTTCAAAAGCACCGTCAATGGCCTGATCCAGTGTCACTGCCTCTATGCTGTTCATCACGCATCCCTGTCTGTCATACGCTTCCAGATAGACATATTTCTTTTGGAAATGGAACGAACGGTCAGCCTGAAGAAGCTCCTTCTCCGTATCATAGTAGCAGGTGTCATCACCAGTCTCACCGACATACTCCACTGATATCCTGAAAGCGTTGGTCTTTTGTTTTAGATATTGCAGTCTGTTCATGGCTTATCGTGTAAATTGTCCTATTGCTGATAATAAACTGGTCAGCGGCATTGCTCCGCTCTGCCGCCAGAGCTGTTCTCCTTTCCTGAAGAGCATCAATGTGGGTACGGACTGGACAGCATACCTCTGTGCCGTTTCGGTGTTCCTGTCGATATCCACCTTGATAATCCTGATACCGTCTCCCATTTTCTCCTTGAGCTGTTCCAGTATGGGGTGCATCATCTTACAGGGGCCGCACCATGTGGCGAAGAAGTCCACCAGAGTTAGTCCTTCGCCGGAAATAATATCATTAAATGATTCCATCTTTCCTTTCAATAGTCAAGGCAAATATACCATTCTGATTGATATGTTATCCGTATTATTGTTCCGAATTGCGTAACTTCGCGATAAAAGAAACAGCTGATATGTCAAAGAGCGAATACATCAAAAAGAACCAGGAATGGTTGCAGAACAAATCCCTTGAAGAGGGAGTTGAACATCTTTCTAAAGACATCCACTACAAGGTGTTATCAACAGGAGATCCGTCAGGAAGAACGCCTCAGTTGAGTGACATCATCTTTGTCCACTATACCGGAAGAACCATTGACGGCAAGGTCTTCGACACCAGCCGTTCCGGAATGCCTCTTGTAATCCGTCTCAGGGAACTGATCGAAGGATGGCAGATAGCTCTCACCCGTATGCACGTCGGCGACAGATGGGAACTGTATATCCCGGCGGATATGGGATACGGGAAGTCATCTCTTCCCGGAATACCGGGCGGTTCCACCCTGATATTCGATGTCGAACTGCTAAAGATTCAGTGACAGACAATGCAGGTCATTCTCGCCAGTGCCAAGATCATGCGGGAGAAGAGTCCCGTGCATGGAGTGATGCCATCCGAGCCGTGCTTTATCTCTCAGGCAGCACAACTGGCTTCCGATATGTCCCGATTTTCCGTGAAGGAGCTGTCGGAACTGCTGAATTGCAGCCTGGCCATTGCGGAGCAGAATAAAGGAAGGTATGCCGTTTTCGGAACCGATGAGGCCGAGATAATGCCTGCTGTTTTCGCCTATAACGGTCAGGCATACAAGCATCTGAAAGCTGACACTCTCTCCATCGAAGACCTTGAATGGGCTAACATTCATCTATGGATATCAACTTGTCTGTATGGTCTTCTCAGACCGCTGGACGGTATCAATACATACAGAATGGAGGGAGGCTATCCACTGCCGTCCACTCAGGGAAAGAAAGTGTCCGAGTATTGGAAACCGTATCTGACCAATACCCTCATTTCATCCGTCCAGGATGATGATGGTGTTCTCATTTATCTCGATACCGAGGAATTCCGGAATCTTTTCGACTGGAAAACGGTATGTGATAAAGTGACGGTGATAGAACCTGAATTCCATACGCTGAGCGGGAAGACGCTCAAGACACCGTCCGTCTGGGCCAAGACCTGCCGCGGGGCGATGACGCGGTTCATCATTCAGAACAGGATTACGAACGAGGAAGAATTGGAATCCTTCTCGTATTGCGGGTTTGAATATGACAAGTTCTTGAGCAGAAAGGGACATCCGGTTTTCATAAGGAAAGAAACAGTCAAATGAGTTATGCTTGAATCCACGATAGGTCGTTTTGAAGATTTCGCTTTCTCAATGGATAGCGGTCAGATACTTCTGCTTGTTCCTGATGGCTGTTCTATGCTCTCGGATCATGAGTATTGAGATACCCGAGACCGCTATTCAGACCTTGGCTATGAACTGCTATATCTTCCCAGACTGATGCAGAGCATTCCGGAAGATCTTCTGACGTACTACGCTCCTGAATGTGACAGAAGGTCCATATTCTCCTGTGAACTCATCCAGAACCGAATTCTTGGTGAGCTTGGAATCTCATTGATATCCCCGATGGCTATACGGCTCATTGATGACCAGCTGCGAGTCATCAGCACAGAGGAAGGTGATGAAGACACTGATGAATTCATCTGTGAACTGCTGGAGTATCTTGAAAGCTATTATGGTGTGCCGCTAAGGCTCCCCGGCAGGGGTTAGTTCAATATCCTGTGACATTGGAAATGATGTTGATTCCACACAAAGATAAACCTTGCACCCAACTTCCTACAAATAAATACCCACGGTTTTGACTGCCCGAACACTGTCCAATGTACAAGCCATACCGTTCTATGCCTATCTGAGGAAGGACTGTGCATATTGAGGTGCAGCTGGAACATGCGATTTTTGGGCTAAGCGGTACAACAAACTATGACCGCTTAGCCCAAAAATCGGGACACTGAAAATTCTGGGACTGGTTTATCCGGAAGGTCCAAAAACGGATGACTATGAGAGTAACCCAAAACCAATCCATCCTGATCGGTCACATATGCCCCATAATGAATGTCCTCATGGATGACCCCCTTTTTTGTGGAGGGTAATCCATGATGATGCCCTCCGGAACACCGTGAAAGCTGTACATACGTGTACTGCTTTTCGTTTACCATTATGGATGTTTTTCAAGTGTCGTCCGGAAAGTGACATTGACAGGCAAGGCTTGTATGCGCGACAGGCCTCAGAGATGCTTCTGGAAGGGGGGGGCGCATACAAGAAATCATTCGGGCTTCCACAAGATACAAGCCCCGCGGACCGAAGGTCCGCAATCCCCCTTTGGGGGTGCAGGGGGGTAAAACGACTGCCGGCTGCATAGCAGTCGGCTACAGCGGCCCGCCGGTAAGGGCGGGTTTTTCGAAGAAAAACGGAAGCCCGGAAGGCATCAGATAGGGGTATGGTGAGAAAGAAATGGGTCCGGAAGGTGGCCCCCCCACAGGAGGCACTGTCATAGAGCATCACAGAGGAACTTGGCGGGAAGGAGAGAACTTTTTCCGGACAGGATAGAAAAGTTAAATGAAATGACCCTGTTACTTCTCTTGTTGGTGACTTCCATAGATAACTATTATCCGGCAAATCCAACACTATGGCTTGATGACTACGGTGTTACCTTTTATAGTGAATTCAAAATAGGTCTTATCAAGTATGGAGCAGCGCATCTGCGATGGCATGAATTCCTTCGCGTATGCGGGATTCCATCATAGGTCTCGGATGCCTGTGACCTGATGCGTAATGTGTCAACTGCTGCTGATTGATTCCTGTTATTTTTGATATGGCCGCTTTTGAGACGAATGATTCAGAGTAGTGCAGTAAGGCTCTGATGGTAAAGTGCCATTGATATTCCCACTCCCCATAGAATTCTTCCGGAACGGTTTCTCCATCTTTCATCATCCCTTCTATATGGAAATGGAGTCCCTCATCGATGTTTTTTCTGAGTTCATCGAAAGTCCTACCTGTGGAAATACAAGCGATATTGTCATTCAACGGACAGGCAGCATAATTGTCTGTATAGTCAACTTTGATATCTATTTTCCCCATAATTATGATTTTATTTCCATCCGGCCTGTTTCCATATACTATTGAGAATTTCTTGATCCAAAGTGGCGGATGGCTTATCGTTTACCGTAACTCTTCCTGTTTTGGTCGGGTGCTTGTACTGCCTGTGACTGCCTCTTTGCGCCACCAGTATCCAACCATCATCCTTCAACATCGAAAGAATCTCTCTCACTTTATACCTCTTCATTTTACAAAGGTATAAAAAAATATATCATTTGTGTTTTTTTGTGAATATTTGACTATGTGGAAGCTGGTACCTCACTTTCTCCATCCAATTATCCTTCCCAACTTATTTTTTTCTTGAGCATATAAATGCTAACTTAGCGGAAAACTAAAAAAATCATATTATGAACGATATCAGAACAAGAACCGAAAGCGACCTGATAGGTGCGCGCGAAGTGCCTCAGGAGGCTCTTTACGGAGTGCAGACACTTAGAGGCATAGAGAATTTCCGCATCAGCAAGTTCCATCTGAACGAGTATCCGCTTTTCATCAACGGACTGGCGCTTACCAAGATGGGCGCCGCGATGGCCAACTTCGAACTGGGTCTGCTGACCGGGGAACAGGCGGATGCGATAATGACGGCATGCCGGGAAATTCTCGACGGGAAGCATCACGATCAGTTCCCCGTGGACATGATACAGGGCGGTGCCGGCACCACCACGAACATGAATGCGAACGAAGTCATCGCGAACCGTGCCCTCGAACTGATGGGACACGCCAGGGGAGAATATCAGTTCTGCTCTCCGAATGACCACGTGAACCGCAGCCAGTCCACCAATGATGCCTATCCCACGGCCATCCATCTCGGGCTTTATGCCACACACCTCGAACTGCTCAAGCATTTCAAGGCCCTGATAGCCGCGTTCCGCGCGAAGTCCGCAGAATTCGCCGATGTGGTGAAGATGGGCCGCACCCAGCTGGAGGATGCAGTGCCTATGACACTCGGCCAGACATTCGGCGGATTCGCCTCCATCCTCGAAGATGAGATCAAGAATCTCGACTTCGCCGCACGGGATTTCCTGACCATAAATATGGGTGCCACGGCCATCGGAACAGGCATCGCGGCGGAACCGGGGTATGCTGAGAAATGCACGGCGGCCATAGGTAAGATTACCGGATGGGACATCAAACTCTCCGGAGACCTCGTGGGTGCTACCTCCGATACGTCCTGCATGGTGGGATGGTCCGGAGCGCTTCGCCGCATCTGTGTGAAGGTTAACAAGATATGTAATGATCTCCGTCTGCTGGCATCCGGTCCGCGCTGCGGCCTTGGCGAGTTCAATCTCCCCGCCATGCAGCCCGGCTCCTCCATCATGCCCGGCAAGGTGAATCCCGTCATCCCGGAGGTGATGAACCAGATATGCTATAAGGTGATGGGTAACGATCTCTGTGTCGCCATGAGCGGTGAGGCCGCCCAGATGGAGCTGAATGCGATGGAGCCTGTGATGGCCCAGTGCTGCTTCGAATCGGCTGACCTTCTGATGAACGGTTTCGACACTCTCCGCACTCTCTGCGTGGAAGGTATCACCGCCAACAGGGAGAAATGTATGGCCAACGTGAAGAACAGCATCGGCATAGTGACCGCCCTGAATCCCGTCATAGGATACAAGAGTTCTACCAAAATCGCCAAGGAGGCCCTCTCCACGGGACGCGGAGTGTATGATCTGGTTCTGGAACACGATATTCTCTCGAAGGAAGACCTCGATACGATTCTTCTCCCGGAGAACATGATAAAGCCGGTGAAGCTGGATATCAAACCGAAGCGTCAGTTGTAATTGAAGAAGCGGGGAGAGATTCCCGCTTCTTTTTTTGTTTAACTTCTTTTTATTGTATTCCTTTGCGGCCGTTTCAGTAACCGGTGCTCCGGTCCGTTCATGTCCCCCGGTTACGTAATGATATACTAAAATGTCAGTAGAATCAACAGTTAAAATCATGACCACCCACCGCATTCAGGAGATGAAGCGTCGGGGTGAGAAAATCGCTATGATTACAGCTTACGACTATACTTCGGCGAAGATAGTCGATGAAGCGGGGATAGATATGATATTGGTGGGCGACTCCGCCTCCAATGTGATGGCGGGATATGAGACCACCCTGCCCATCACCCTGGACCAGATGATTTATCACGCCCAGTGCGTGACACGTGCCGTGACCACCCCTCTGGTGGTGGTGGACATGCCTTTCGGGACATATCAGGGGAACAGCAAGCTGGCTCTCCAGAATGCCATCAGGATCATGAAGGAGTCGGAATGTGATGCGGTGAAGCTGGAGGGAGGCTCCGAGGTACTGGAGTCCATAGAGCGAATCCTCTCCGCCGGGATACCGGTCATGGGGCATCTGGGACTCACTCCCCAGTCCATACACAAGTTCGGTACGTACGGCGTGCGTGCGAAAGAGGAAGCCGAAGCCGAAAAGCTGGTAAATGATTCCAAACTTCTCCAGGAAGCGGGATGTTTCTCGCTGGTGTTGGAAAAGATACCCGCCGACCTCGGCAAGAAAGTGGCGGAGATGCTGGATATTCCCGTAATAGGTATCGGAGCGGGACGCCATGTGGACGGCCAGGTGCTGGTGATGCACGACATGCTCGGTCTGAACCAGGCCTTCGCACCCCGTTTCCTGCGCCGCTACGCGAACCTTCACGATGAATACCTGAAGGCTTTCAGACAGTATCTGGAAGACGTCAGGTCCCGGGATTTCCCTTCCGAACAGGAACAATATTGATATGGTTATGGAGAGCGTTTACAGAATCCTTTCACAGGAAGAATTCGACGATGTCTCCGGGCGGATTCTCTACGAAGACAATCACATCCTGATTCTGAACAAGAAATCGGGAGAGATAGTCCAGGGGGACAAGACCGGCGACGAACCGCTGTGTGATACCCTGAAGGCTTTCATCGCCATGCGGGACTCGAAGCCCGGCCGCGTCTTCATGGGGGTGCCGCACCGTCTGGACCGCCCCGTCACCGGGATAGCGATGTTCGCCAAGACTTCCAAGGCTCTGGAACGCCTGAATGAGATGTTCCGTTCCGCAGAGGGCATCGGCAAGACCTATTGGGCCCTCACCGAGAAATCGCCCGATCCTGCCGAAGGAGAACTGAAACACTATCTGCTCCGTAACGAGAAGCAGAACAAATCCTATGCGTATGACCGGATGCACGATGGTGCCAAAGAGGCCCGCCTGCGCTACAGGCTGCTCGGCGCCACCCAGCGTTATTTTCTGGTGGAGGTGGAACTCCTTACCGGCCGGCACCATCAGATCCGCTGCCAGCTCTCCCATATAGGATGCCCCATCAAGGGTGACCTGAAATACGGAGCCCGCCGCTCGAACCCCGACGGCGGCATCTCCCTCCATGCCCGCAGCATCCGCTTCGACCACCCGGTCCGCCACGAAGAGATCTTCGTGGAAGCCCCCACCCCTATGGAAGGGATGATTTCCAAGTAGTACATATTGCCTCCGGCAATAATACCCCTTACTGCATTTTCACCTCCCGCAGGCGGGTGGAGGAAATGTCGTTCCGGGGGGCGTCGGCGAGGTAGGTGAGGCCTGCTGTCCAGGGGAGGGCGTCCAGTTCCCCGGTGCGGGCTTCGGCCTCCGGGTAGCCCGGTCTGGGATAGACCAGCAATTCGGTATCGGAGAGGATGTCCCTCCAGCGGTGCCATTTCTCCAGAATCAGGATGTTGTCCCCGCCTACGGCCAATATGAAACGTGTGTCTGGCTCCCGGGAGCGGAGCGCCGCGAGGGTGTCCAGGGTGTACCGGGGCTCGGGGAGGGTGAACTCTATGTCCGATACGGTGATTTTCGCCGATATTGCCGAAGGCAATGACGATATCGCGGAACGTATATGGGAAAGCCTGTCCGGGGCGGTGGCGGAGTCCGTCGTCTTGAGCGGGTTCCGGGGGGAGAGGATGAGGCGCACTTCGTCTGTTCCGGGGCGGAGGGCCAGATATTCCGCTATGGCTGTGTGGCCATAGTGGAGCGGATCGAAGGAGCCCGGGAACAGGATTACGGTCTTCATCCGGTTATTCGCACAGAATTTCATCCACTATGCTCTCGGCTTCGGCGAATGCCTTCTGCAGGTCGTCGTTCACCAGAGTGCGGTCGAAATATCGCTCGTAGGTGAGTTCCTCTTCCGCCTTGGCCAGACGGCGTTCTATGGCTTCGGGGGAGTCGGTGCCGCGGCCTTCCAGCCTGCGGCGGAGCTCCTCTACGGACGGGGCCTTCACGAAGAGGGCGAGGGCACGGTCGCCGAAGATGCGTTTGATGTTCACGCCGCCTTTTACGTCGATGTCGAACAGAACTATGTGGCCTTTCGAGGTTATGCGCTCCACTTCGGATTTGAGGGTACCGTAGAATGAACCGGGATAGACTTCCTGATATTCCACGAAAGCGTCTTCCTCTATCAGTTCGCGGAATCGTTCCGCAGTCAGGAACCAGTAGTCCACTCCGTTCTTTTCGTCTCCGCGGGGTGCTCTGGAAGCGGCGGAGATGGAGAATTCGAGTCTGGGGTATTTCTCCAGAAGATGGTGTACTATCGTGCTTTTGCCCGAACCTGACGGGGCGGAGAAAACTATTACCTGTCTTTTCATCGTGTCGTTCATGTTGTGCATCCCGGAAAACTTCAATACTTTCGAAGGAATCCCAAGTAATGATGCTATTGTCCGCGAAAATAACTAAATTTGCGCGGATTTTTTCCATAACATTGATAATTCAAACCAATTAACTATAGTTATGACATCTTATAAAGACCTCGGCCTCGTAAACTCAAGAGAGATTTTCGCTAAGGCTGTGAAAGGCGGATATGCCATCCCCGCATTCAATTTCAACAACATGGAACAGATGCAGGCCATCATCCAGGCTTGTGTCGAGACCAAATCTCCGGTTATCCTCCAGGTTTCAAGCGGTGCCCGCAAATACGCCAACCAGACTCTTCTCCGTTACATGGCCCAGGGTGCCGTGGAGTATGCAAAGGAACTCGGCTACAATATTCCCATCGTCCTCCATCTCGACCACGGTGACAGCTTCGAACTCTGCAAGAGCTGTATCGAATACGGTTTCTCTTCAGTCATGATCGACGGTTCACATCTCCCTTATGACGAGAACGTGGCTCTGACCAAGAAGGTCGTTGAATATGCACATCAGTATGATGTCACCGTAGAAGGAGAACTCGGAGTCCTCGCCGGTGTCGAAGATGACGTCAAGGCCGAGTCCCATACATATACACGTCCCGAAGAAGTCGAAGACTTCGTGAAGAAGACAGGCGTTGATTCCCTCGCCATCTCCATCGGAACATCCCACGGTGCTTACAAATTCAAACCGGGTCAGAAACCTGAGATCCGCCTCGATATCCTCCATGAAATAGAGAAGAGAATCCCCGGATTCCCTATCGTTCTCCACGGTTCGTCATCCGTTCCTCAGGACATCGTAGCTGAAATCAACCATTACGGCGGCGCTCTGAAGGATTCCATCGGTATCCCCGAGGACCAGCTGCGCGAAGCCAGCAAGTCAGCTGTCTGCAAGATCAACATCGACAGCGACGGCCGTCTCGCCATGACAGCGGCTGTCCGCAAGGTGTTCATCGAGAAACCCGAAGAATTCGATCCCCGCAAATATCTGGGTCCCGCCCGTGACAAACTGAAAGAACTCTACAAACATAAAGTGGTAAACGTTCTCGGCAGCGACAACAAAGCGTAATTGTCGCAGTCCATTCCATAAGGCAGGAGGTTTCACGGATGTGTGGGACCTCCTGTTGTTTTATGGAAAAAATGATATATCTTTGGTGGAAAATAACGAAACATTGATTATTATGAAAAGGATTATTACAGCTCTTGCGGTTTTCGCAGTATTGTTTTCTGCCGTATCCTGCGGCACCAAGGCCAAGGTGGCTCCCGGCAGGACGGAGATTCAGGAAGTGTTCTCAAGTAAGGAATATCGTTCGGACCGGGATTTTATCAGAGCTGTCGGCACTGCCATAAGTCCCAATGAGTCGATGGCTAAGAAACAGGCCCGTCTGGATGCCCGTGAACAGATCGCCCAAGGTGTCAATACCGTCATCAAGATGCTGACCCAGAACTATCAGAACCAGTATGGTCTGGGTACCGATACCGATTTCGCTTCCAAGTTCCAGAGCATGTCGAACGAAGTGGTGAACGCCACTTTGAACGGTGCCGTCGAGAAAGATTCCAAACTGTTTATGCTTAATGACGGGAGGTATCAGTCCTACATCTGTGTCGAATATCCCAAGGCAGCCATGGAAGAAGCCCTGAAGGGGGCTGCCCAGTCCATCTCGAAGGAAGCCAAGTATAATATCGATTTTCAGGAGTATCAGTTCAAGAAGGCATTCGATGCCGCCATGGCTGAATACGCCGAGAGTCAGAAATAGAGATTTTGTGACAATTTGTCGCATCCGGGTATCTGGCTTGCATTTTGTGTCTGTCTCTCCGTCTGTGACGAAGAGACAGATTATTTATGAAGAATATGGAAGAGAAAGAAGATAAAACCATCAATGCGGAAACTCTTGAAAATGAGGTGGTGACTCCTGAGAATGAGACTGTTGCGGCAGTAAAGGAAGAACCTGTAAGGAAACTCTCCAGAAAGGAGAGAAAGGATGAAAAGAAAAAATACGAAGAAGAGATCGACAGGCTGAAAAGTCAGTTCGAAGAGGAGAAGTCCGCCCTGAATGTCAAGATAGCAGAGACTAATGACAAATACCTCAGGCTGGCGGCGGAATTCGACAATTACCGCAGAAGGACGGCCAAGGAACGTCTTGAATTGATAACTTCCGGAGGGGAAGATGTCCTGAAAGGGATACTGCCCACTCTGGATGACTGTGAAAAAGCCCTTGAGATGCTTTCGAAACTCGAAGGATGTCAGGAAGCAGTGGAAGGCACCCGTCTCATCTATGATAAACTGACCGCATTTCTGAAGAGCAGGGGAGTGGCCCGCATCGAGGCTCTCGGCGCCGATTTCGATACGGACCTTCACGAGGCTGTGGCCCAGTTCCCCGTTCAGGAAGAAGAAAAGAAGAACAAGGTCATCGATGTCGTCAGACAGGGATATAAGTTAAAGGAGAAAGTAATCCGCTACGCTCAGGTAGTGGTGGGAATCTGATTCATTTTCGGGAATTGTCATCATGGCTGAAAAAAGAGATTATTATGAGGTGCTTGGAGTCAACAAGAACTCCACTCCCGATGAGATAAAGAAGGCATACAGGAAACTTGCGCTTCAATATCATCCAGACCGCAATCCCGGGGACAAGACCGCCGAGGAGAAATTCAAGGAAGCGGCCGAGGCTTATGACGTGCTGAGCAATCCCGACAAGAAGGCCCGTTACGACCAGTTCGGTATGGCCGGAATGAGCGGTGCCGGACAGGGTGGCTTCGGCGGATTCGGAGGCTTCTCGATGGATGATATTTTCAGCCGTTTCGGAGATATCTTCTCCGGAGGCTTCGGGGGAGGCTCTCCTTTCGATTCGTTCTTCGGAGGCGGTTCGTCCGCCGGTCGCAGGACTCCCCACGGATCGAATCTCCGCATCAGGGTGAAACTTACCCTGGAAGAGATGGTGAAGGGGACCACCAAGACCATAAAGCTGAACAAGGACGTGGTATGCCCGAAATGTAACGGGAAGGGTGCGGAGTCCCAGGCGGATATCCATACGTGTGATACCTGCCACGGAACAGGTCGCGTGACCAAGGTGGTGAATTCGTTTCTGGGGAGGATGCAAACGGTGGACACCTGTCCCAAGTGCGGCGGCTCAGGGAAGATTATAAAGAAACCATGTGCCTGCTGTCACGGAACCGGACTTGCCAAGTCGTCGGAAGAGATATCTTTCAAGATACCTGCCGGGATGATGGAAGGGATGGAACTCACCGTATCCGGGAAGGGAAATGCCGCCAGGGAAGGTGGGGTGCCGGGAGATCTTCTGGTATCCATCACTGAAGAACCTCATCCTGTACTTCAGAGGGAAGGAAATGATCTTATCTATACCCTGTTCATCTCGGTTCCGGATGCCATTCTGGGTACCACGGCGGAAGTTCCGTCGGTGGACGGGCATCTCAGAATCAAGATAGAACCGGGGACGCAGTCCGGAAAAGTATTGCGCTTGCGCGGAAAAGGAATTCCCGAAGTTCAGGGATACGGGTGCGGGGATCTGCTCGTGTACGTTCAGGTATGGACGCCGAAGAAAGTGGACAGGGATGAAAGGGAATTTCTCGAAAAACTCCGTGGCTCGAAGAATTTCGAGCCGTCTCCCTCGAAGGAGGAGAGGAATTTCTTCGACAGGATGAAGAAAATCTTCAATTGAAGATAAAAAAGTTTGGAGGTAGACCGAAAATATCTATCTTTGCAGTCCGAAAAAATAAGCAACCTCTCGCACTTGACGACGTTGCCACTATAACACAGAGAAAATGGACTTAATCAAAGTTGCCGAACAGGCATTCGCACAGGAAGCTAAGAATTTCCCTGCATTCAAGGCTGGTGACACTATTACAGTCACCTATAAGATTAAAGAAGAGAA
>DCIQ01000051.1:0-2759 GCA_002317435.1 Bacteroidales bacterium UBA1722
AATTATGGGAGTTACGCACTCTGACTTCACTATGTCTTCTACTAATAATAACCATGCCACTCAGCATTTCGTTGTAGTAACAGGGTACGGAAAAAATGGAAATGAATATTATTTTACATATATCGAGACTGGGAGATATGCTGGCAGTTGGGAAGGGGCGACGAGCGATGGAAACCGTCTGTATTATGATTCTGATACCGGTAAAATAACCGGTTCGAATTACAACTCCACTGGAAAGAATCCCCGTTGGAGTGATTACATTGTAACAGAAATAAGAACTAATGATTAAAAATATGAAACGGATTGTTACTACTTTCTTAGCCATCTTTTTGGCGTTATCAGACCTTATGGCTGCTGGTCCATTGTTGAAATCTGTTCAGCAACCAACGATTATACCTCCGACAAGAACGAATTGGTCTATTGGTCCTTATAAGGTATACCAAGATATCACAAATATTCTCAAGGGTGATGTCTATACTGATTTGCAATGTGCGAAGACTCTTCCTGCAGACGAGGGAGCGGTACGTGCCATTTTCGCGACAGGTGGGTCAAACCGACTGGTATATGCTGTATACGGTGGAGCATGTAATTTCTTTGTTTCTAAACTTTATCTTGCCGATTCACAAGGGAATGTATTAGATGTTAAGGAAGTAGAAGTGACTGGAGTGGAGGCGATAGTACTGAAAAGTTTTGTTATAGAAGGTGGTGTGATTAAAGTATATTCCATCAAGCCTGCATCTACACAGTCTCTTGCCTTCGCTGATTTCGGCCAGAAATTCACAAGCTTTACCGGAATCAGATGCGATGAGGAATATGTGGTGGATGGGAGCAGGTTTAAATTGAAGAAACGCACGACATATCGTCCGACGACATATACTCATCGCCAGATGTATGCCGAAGGCAAATATACATTCAATATTTGGGACGGTACTGAGACGGTCAGCAAGGTTCAGACTTTCTGATACATATCTGTATGTCAAAACACTCCGCCCTGTCTGCGTAGTTCTCTGCAGGCAGGGCGGATTTTTACTAACCAAAACAAAACGCCGCCGCCGGTATCGTTTCAGATAGCGATATCGGCGGCAGCGGGATAAATACATACCACATATTATCCTATCAACCAATCATTATTCGGGAACAGTGTATCACTACAGTATTTCCAGCCAGTTGTAAAGCAGCGTTGACAAGACGGTGAGTCATGCCGTAGCCCTTATCAACTCTGATGCAAAGGTGATAACTTAATCTTTAATTGCAAAATTTTTATGTGTGGTAAAATCGCTACACATTTCAGTAAAAATGCGTCAAAAGCGTTAACTTCTTAAGGCTTCTACCTCATCTATGGTGGTGGGGATATATTTTCCCAGCCTTCTGGCACCGTCGGGAGTGATGAGATAGTCTTCTTCGTTCCGCAGACCTCCGAAATCTCTGAAGCGTTCTATCTCGTCCCAGCACAGAAACTCTGAGAATCTGTTCTCGCTTCTCCACAGGTCTATGAGCTCGGGGATAAAGTAGATGCCCGGCTCTATGGTAAGGACGAATCCGGGCTCCAGCGGGCGTGCCAGCCGGAGTGATTTGATGCCGAAGAGGGTGCTTTTCGGCTGTCCGTCATATCCTACCCAGACTTCTCCGAGATTTTCCATGTCGTGGACGTCAAGCCCCATCATATGTCCCAGTCCGCAGGGGAAGAAGAGGGCGTGTGCCCCTGCGTGCGCCGCTTCCACCGGATCTCCTTTCATCAGACCGATACTTTTCAAGCCTTCGGAGATGACCGAGGCCGCGTGGAGATGGATGTCCCTGAAAGGTGTGCCGGGGCGGAGCATCTTCACTGCTGCCTGGTGTCCGGCGAGGCAGATATCGTAGATGACTCTCTGCTGCGGGGTGAATCTCTTTCCTACCGGAGCTGTGGAAGAGAGGTCTCCGCAGTAATGTGATTCCGTTTCGGCACCGGCATCGAGAAGGAACATCTGTCCTTCTTTCAGAGTGTTGGGATGGATGTGGTTATGGAGGGTCTGTCCGTTTATGGTGGCGATGACAGGGAATGATATACCCGCTCCCTGACTCAGTGCGATGGCTGTGACTGCTGCATCAACTTCCTTTTCAGTCATTCCCGGCCGGATCATCCTGTACATCTGCAGGTGCATTTCTGCGGAGATGTCCACCGCCCTTTCGATTTCGACTATTTCTTCTTCGGTCTTGTGGTTCCGGAGGTTTACCACACCTTTTATGAAATCGGTGGATGCACCGCCCTTAACTGCGGCAGGGTGCAGTCCGAGCCATTCGGAGAGTTTCAGTGTGTGCTCAGGCCGGTACGGCGGGAGGAAGTGGATTTTTCTTCCGGACGCTGCGGCCCGACCCAGATATCCTGACAGGGAGGAGAGAGGCATGGTCTCGGATACACCTACCTGCGCAGCATTCTCCTTCAGGGTAGGGAGGGTGCCCATCCATACTATGTCATCTATGGTGAGCTCGTTTCCGAAGATTATCTCACGGCCTTCGTCCAGATCTATGACTGCCGCCAGCGAGGCTTGGTCAAGTCCGAAGAAATAGAGGAAGGTGGAATCCTGTCGGAATGTATATGTGTTGTCTTCGTAGTTCATCCCGCTTTCTTCGTTTCCGAGGAAGAGGAGAATCCCGCCTTCAGTGATGCTGCTGCTGAGGGCGCGGCGTCTGGCAGTGTATGTTTCTTTCGTGAATGTGGCCATAAGTATAGTGTTTTGTGGTTATCTTCCACCGGCGGGAAGGTGTTCCAGCCAGTATTT
>DCIQ01000051.1:2956-3922 GCA_002317435.1 Bacteroidales bacterium UBA1722
GTCCGGAAGCGAAGTTGATGGGGGATCCGTCGTGGAAGCCCTGAGGGTTCGTGGAGGGGAGTCCCATATATCTTTCCTGATAGATGGTGTCGTAGAGGTACTGGGAATAGACTCCGGCCACTGCGATGCCGACTGCATATACGTCGGGGAATTTGAACATCAGGTGTGCGGTGGAACTTCCGCCGCCGCTCCATCCCCATACCCCTATGCGTGATGCGTCTATGAAGGGATAGCGGGATTCGACCATGCGGACCGCCGCCGCATGGTCGGCGGGAGGTATCACACCTACCTGTCCGTAAACGCTCTTCCTCCAGATGCGCCCCTTGGGATTATTGGTTCCCCGGGGATCGATGCTCATCACTATGTAGCCGTTTCCGGCGAGGAGCTGGTTCCACAGGTCCCCTCCGTTCCATGAATTCTGGACGGTGGAGGAGGCGGGTTCTCCATAGATGGTGATGATGACGGGGTATTTCTTTGAAGGGTCGAAGTCACGGGGCTTTATCATCCATCCGTCGAGTACGGCGGCGCCGATGTCCACCTGAAAGTATTCCCTCACGTTGAACTTATATGAGCAGAACGTCTCTTTCAGAGCCGAGTTGTCTTCGAGGACCTTCACTGTCCTGTGGTCGGGGAGTGTGATAAGTTCGTATACCCTTGGGGTGCTGCTGTTGCCGTAACTGTAGTATGCGTATCCGGCTCCCGGGGCGATCATGTAGTCATGATGGCCGTGGAATCCTTCCGGGGTCACCTTCTCCCGTTTCCCCTTTCCGTTCAACTTGCTGCGGAAGAGATATTTCTCGGTGAAGTTCCCGTCGGTGGATGTGTAATATACGTAGCCTCCCCGGGTGTCGATGCAGCATACGTCTATCACGTCGAATTCGCCGGGAGTGATGAGAGTTTCGGACGAACCGTCCTTCTTTACGGTGTAGAGGTGTCTCCATCCGTCCTTTTCGCTGGTCCATGTGA
>DCIQ01000146.1 GCA_002317435.1 Bacteroidales bacterium UBA1722
CGTGTCCGATGCGGTTATGACGGCATCTGGCAGTTGATTCTGTCATACTTGTAGCCGAGCCTCTTCAGACCGAGCGAAACACCTATCCTGAAGATGACGTTTACGGCGTGGGCGAAGGTATAATAAGCTTTGGTGGTCTGTGCTTCGGTGCCTTCGTGACGGATGAACGAGATGGTTCCGTACGATATGGCCTGGAACTGTTTTTCGAATTTCAGAGCTTCCTTTCCGTTCAGAGGCAGTCCGAGGATGTCCCGGATGATGTGTTCGTCCATATCGTCGAAGCCGCGGCTGCCGTGCAGGGACGTATAGGAGCGCAGGCGGTTCGCGGACCAGTCTCCGTCCCACCATGCGGCCACGGCAAGCCCCACGTATGCCGCCCATCCGAGTGCGGCTTCGGGATAGTCGTTCAGTTGGGTGACCGCTTCGGCCATATATTCCGGTCCCATCTCTTTCCATTTTTCATCTATGTCATCCGAACCCAGGAGCATCCCGTTCGCGGATGCGCATTCCGGACATATCCCGGCGAGTTCTTCCAGAAGTCTCTGCTCGAAATCGATGTAGTATTCCTTTTCGTTCATAATCAGTCGATGGTGGGGTTTGAAATGAATTTCATATAATCCGAACAGGCTTTCCTGTCGGTTTCCGCATCAGTTACGACTTCCAGCAGGACCGGCCGGTCAGATTTCATGCCGACAAGGGCCTGTATGCCGGAATCGAGTTCCGTGACGTCAGCGGCTTTCAGATAAGTGATTCCGAACTGGCTGCAGATTCCCTCCGCACTGAGGTGGTGGGATGCGCTGATGAGAGTCTCTGCGGCGGGACTGGCCCGGAGTCCCGGAAGACTCCCGAATATCCCTCCTCCGGAATTGTTGAGGAGGAGGATGCGGAGATTTCCCCCCGGTTCACGGGACCAGAGGGCGTTTTCGTCATAGAAGAAACTGAGATCCCCGATTACACAGAACAGATGCCCGTCCGTCCCGTTTCCGGAAAGCGCGACGGATGCGCCTGCCGCAGTGCTGAGAGTCCCTTCTATACCGTTAAGGCCCCTATTGCACCAGATATGGTGCGAAGAAAAAATGGAACCCAGACGGACGGCCATGCTGTTCGCATAGTGCACGGTGTCAGATTTCCTTATCGATTTTTCGAGCTGACGGACAGCAGCCATCTGGGAATACGGCGGGATAAATGCATTATGTCTTGCGCGCACTTCCGTGCGCAATTCATCCCAACGGAGACGGAAATCGGAGTGAATTCCGGTCTCGGCGAGCCGGCCGTCCAGATATCCGAGGACGTCCTCCGGATACCCCTCTATCACGATATCGGTATGGCAGGAGATGTCGTGCAGGGTGCCGTCCACGCTGACGGTGAAGTGGAAGGCGTCGCGGCAGGCGTCGCGGAGAAAACTGCGTAGTCTCTTGCTGACGGTGTTTCCGCCCAGATATATGACACAGTCCGGTCTGTATTCTTCGGGGATATCCTCTCCGAGGGACAGGAGCATCTCTTCGGTGAACGTCTGCTCACCCGTATCCGCTGCAGTCGGTTCCGCGAGAACGGCTATCTTCCGTGACAGTCCGCGGAGGGAACTGTCCGTGGAGAGGGGATATGGAAGCTGCCCGATAATTATCATCGGTTTGGCGGAGCGGAGCATCCTGTCGGCCGCTTCCTCCCTCGTGAGCGGATCCTGCCAGAATATCCGCCTGGTCATCGGTTGCGGAATCAGTTCCCCGCAGGTGAAATTGAACAGCGGCTCTGAGATGGGAACGTTGATGTGGACAGAAGGGTGCGAGGGACGTTCCGCTTCCATAAGTGCTTCATTCACGAGACGTCGGCACATCCAGCGCTCTTCTTCGTCATGCGGTTCGGGCAGGGTGGTGCTGTAGGGTGTGAACTTTCCGAGTGCACCTTCCTGTGGCATGGTCTGGCCGTCGAGTTGTCCTATCCACGCCGCGGGCCTGTCGGCTGAGATGACTATGATGCCCTGATGCCTGTAGGTGGCCTCTGCGGCAGCGGGGAGAACATTCAGCAGGGCCGAACCGCTGGTGACGCATACGGCGACCATCTCGCGGAGGGTCTGCCTGATGCCGAGGGCGAAGAATCCGGCGGAACGTTCATCGGTGACGGGATGGCACACGAAGTCGGGGCATACGTGGAAATTGTGGACCAGAGCACCGTTCCGGCTTCCCGGGCATACCACTATGTGCTTGACTCCATGGCTTTTCAGCAGGGATGTCAGGATGTTTATATTTTCCTTGTCACTATACATTTCGCTATGGTCTGCATTTTATATTCTGTCTCCGCGAATTCGGCTTCACATTCACTTTCCGGCATTATGCCGCCTCCGGCGTAGAGGGTGATTTTCTTCCGGTCCGGCTCGATGCGGGCGCACCTCAGGGAGACGAACAGTCTGGAGATGCCGCCGATGCCGACGGGACCTGCGAATCCGCTGTAGTACATCCGGTCGGTGTGCTCGTGTGCAGAGATGAATTCTCCGGCCCTGTCGCGCGGCATGCCGCAGACTGCCGGAGTGGGATGGAGGAGAAAGGCCATTTCTGAAAGTGCTTTTTCTTCTCCACGGAATGATATGTCGGTTCTCAGATGGACCAGATCGCCGGCCGTCACCGTATGCGGACCGTCGGCGGTGAGCGTGTCACAGACCGGACGGACGGTGTCTTCGATGAACTGCTCCACCAGAGCCTGCTCCCGCCGGTTCTTTTCGCTCCATTCTCCTTCATGTCTCATGGTTCCGGCCAGCGCCACCGTATGATATGTGCCGTTTTCATATTCCAGAATGGGCTCGGGAGTGGCGATGAGCCATGTCCCTGTGGCGGGTGTGCGGAACAGCATGACAGCCAGATGGCGGTATCTCCTGCACGCTTCGAAAAACATCTCCCTGATATCGGGGACGTCTTCCGTGGTGACGGTCCTGACGCGTGAAAGAACCAATTTTTCGAAACGGTGCTCCGAGACTGCCCTGTGGAACTCTCCGAAGACGCTGCGGTATCCATCCGTGATTTCTTCCGGGAAAGGGACATCCACGGAGTGTACCGGACCCGCCGGTATCCGGCCGGATGAGATCCGGTCGGCAGGTATGAATACGGCGGGAGTTTCCTGACTTTCCCTGAAAGGGGCTATCACGAACCCTCTCCTGTGGCTTTCGAATCTCTTTCCGTGGATGATGACCTGCGAGTCCGACTCGACAACGGTATATCCGTCCTGCTCCGGAAGACTGTAATATGCGAAACACTGCATCATTCTATGCTCCCGGAATGACGTTGGTGACTGATGCCGTACTGATGAGTTTGTGGTCGTCGTCTCTGATCTCGACATTCCATATATGGCTGCTCCTGCCGCAGTGGACTATGCGGGCGAGGGCCGTTATGGTCTGTCCCTTGAATGCGGGGCGGACATGGCAGCAGGCGATATTGGTCCCCACGCATTTTTTTTCCGGACACAATATGCACGACCCGAATCCCGCGACAGTCTCCGCCAGTGCCGCCGAGACCCCTCCCGACAGTATCCCGAAAGGCTGCAGATGTCTTTCGTCCACTTTGATACGGGCCATGCAGGTATCAGGGTCGGGTGTGGAGAGAAATTCAATCCCCAGAGTGTTGTGAAATCCGGTCACGTCTCCGTTTTGTGAATGTATCTTGAGTCCTTCGCTGATGTCCATAAAGGTAGTGCGGAGCGGATATGAATCTCGTCGCTTCCGAAGCACAAAATTACTTAAATTTTGTATTTACGGAAACAGATATTACTTTTGCAGTGTATTAGTAAACTATAACACTGAGTGATGATAGAGGTAGAAAATCTGGATTTCGGGTATAAATCCGGCATGGTGCTTCAGAACGTGTCTCTGAAGTTGGAAGATGGGAACATATACGGTCTGCTGGGGGAGAACGGAGCCGGCAAGACCACCCTGATGAAGATTGTCCTCGGTCTGCTGGAAGGGGAAGGGCGCTGCACCGTCGGGGGATATCGTCCCTTCGACAGGCTTCCGGGCTTTCTGGAGAACATTTTTTTCGTTCCTGAAGATTTTGCCGGAGGCAATATCTCCGTCGATGATTATGCCTTCTCCCTGGGGAAGTTCTATCCCCGGTGGGATGCGGAATCCTACCGCCTGTATGCCGATGAACTGGGGGTTCCCACCGGGAAGCGGTTCAGCCGCATGTCGGCCGGCCAGCAGAAAAAGGGCATCATCGCCATCGCCCTGGCCCTGAATACCCGGGTGCTCCTGCTCGACGAACCCACCAACGGAATGGACATACCGTCCAAATCCCGCCTCAGGAAGCTGATTTCGCGGTGCGCTTCGGAAGATAAGATTTTTCTGATCTCCACCCATCAGGTGAGGGATCTGGAAGATTTGATAGATCCCATTGTGGTCTTGTCCCGGAAGAACGTGCTGCTGAATGTGCCGGTACAGGAAATATGCACCAGGCTCTCTTTCGTGAATTCCGCGCATAGGGACGAGGATGCATTGTACTGCGAGGCCGTACCGGGCGGATTCGTCTCGGTGGTACCGAATACCGGGGCTGTGGAGGGCAGGATGAATATGGAAGTGTTTTTCAATGCTGTAATCAGTGACCCGGACCTTTTCAAATCGATGTTTTAGACTCCCAAATTATTTTCACCATGAATCACGATTTCTTTTCGATATCCCGTTTCGGGAAGTTTTTTCAGTTTGATTTGAAAAGGGGTATTCTCCGTAACGGACCTTCGCTGCTGATATGTCTTGGTGTCTATATCCTTGTATGGCTGTTCCTTTCCGCCATTCAGAAAACGGTTACTCCTGTTCCTGACAGGGAGAAAATTATCGCTTTGCTGTTTTTCATATCCGTCTCTCTGGCTCCCGGCATCATATACGGGCACGTGAATGACCTCAAGAGAGGGGTCATATACACCATGTTGCCTGCAAGTGTTTTTGAAAAATATTTGAGTATGCTGCTTATCTGTCTGGTATTCTGGCCTGTAGTGTGTATCTTGCTGCTTGTCGGTCTGGATGCCGTACTGGTGTTTGCAGGCGGGGATCAGTGGGGGTATGCCGGATACCTGTCATTCGTGGAAACGGGCGGATCTTCATCTTCTGACGGATTCGCTGTCCTGATGCTGATTTTCTCCGTTTTCACCTGCGGGAATCTCCTTTTCCGAAAGAAGAAATACGGATTTACCATAATGTTCTTCATAGCCATCCTTATTCTGTGGGGACAGTTGAAAAATATGTTTCCGTTTCTGGAAGATATACAGACCGTTTTGATATACACAGGTGTCATCTTTATGATAGGGACCGGGTATTTCAGACTGAAAACTCTGAAATATTGATGTCGTCCCCCGGTCAGATGTTGAAGATA
>DCIQ01000196.1:0-335 GCA_002317435.1 Bacteroidales bacterium UBA1722
CCTATCAATATCTTCCGTCTCCCTGTCCACGACGGTTTCAATGATGCGGGTGACGGGAAGAAGACCTATAAGGTAAAGGATGTAAACGGAGACGGTGGTATCACCCTCGACGATGAAGGTGACCGCGAGCAGCTCGGTCAGGCCACACCGAAGGTTACGGCGAATATGAACTTCTCCCTCCGCTTCAGGAATTGGGACCTCACCGCACAGTTCAACGGTGCTTTCGGACATAAGATATACAACTTCACAAGTCTGCGTCTCTCGAACCTCGGTGCGTTCCCCACCTATAACGTACTGACTTCAGCCCCCGATTTCGGAGTTTACAATGCACAGCA
>DCIQ01000196.1:406-1766 GCA_002317435.1 Bacteroidales bacterium UBA1722
TACAACTTCGCTTTCCCGAAAGCCAAATATCTGAAGGGTCTCCGTCTGGCTCTCTCCTGCAATAACGTGGTTACTTTCACCAATTATTCAGGTATGACCCCTATCCTGAACAACCAGTCTCTCGGCGGCGGTATCGACAACAACGTTTATCCTATCCTCCGCACTTTCTCATTCCAGCTCGGTATCAACTTCTAATCTTACAAGAATTTTATTATGAAAAAAATATTATTTTGGGCTGCCCTCATAGCCATGACATCGACGATGACAGGCTGTTCTCTCGACGAGACTCCCAAGAGCAAATTCGATGAAAGTGTGGCATACAGCAGCACCACTCTTGTGTATGTGAATACTGTGGCCAGCCTTTACAATAAACTGCACAGCCGTTTCAAGGGCGGTGACGATAACTACAACTATATGTCAGAGTTTACTTCTGACGTGCTGTTCCTCCCCGGACGTCAGGGTGACTGGGTGGACGGCGGAAAGCATCAGAACGCATTCCTCCACAAATGGGATCCCTCTACCGACTATATCAAGGGTCTCTGGAACGATTCCTATTCGGACATCGCTCTCTGTAATTCTTCCATCGCGAAACTCCTCGAAATCAGGGATGAACTCAAGACCCTCACTCCGGAGGTAATCAATCCGTACCTCGCGGAGGTGCGCGGTATCAGGGCCTTCTACTATATGTGGCTGGTGGACTTCTTCGGAAGAATACCTTATGTAACTTCTCCCGAGACCGGTATCGGTGATGTGAAACAGCTTGACAGGGCGGCGGCCTATGATTCCGTCAAGAATGAACTCTGTGCCATATTACCTTACCTTACGGATAACAAGAGTCAGGAACAGGGTGAGTATTATTCCCGTATCACGAAACCTGTCGTATATGCCATGATCGCCAGACTGGCCATCAACGGTGCGGTATTTACCCAGAATGAATGGACCAACGGTCAGTTTACAGGTGGTATCGCAGCTGTCGAATCCGGTGTTACCGCAGCAGGTAAGGCTGATATGTGGACTGTGGACGGGAAAACGATGAATGCCTGGGAGACCGTAGTTTACTGTCAGGAAAAACTTGGGGAACTGGGCTATAAACTGGAATCCAATTTCGCATCCAACTTCAAGACCGGTAACGAAGGCTCCAAGGAGAACATCTTCGTCCAGCCTATGGATGATGACGTATATCGTAACAGCGATACACAGGTTACCCGTTCACTGCACTATAACCACGCCTCCACCATCGGTTTCTCATCCTGGAACGGAACTGCCGCCACTACCCATGTGCTCAACGTTTTCGGTTATGTGGAAGACTATGAGAAAGAACCCGGTACGACCCAGGCCAAACCCGGTGCTCTCGAGAAAG
>DCIQ01000196.1:1866-2494 GCA_002317435.1 Bacteroidales bacterium UBA1722
AATGGCCCAAGGGCTTCTATATCGGCTATGCCGCCAAGAATGACTACTCGACTGAGGACTACAGCGATCCTTGGGGACTGTATATCGTAAAATGGGGCGGTGTCCGTATCAGGAAATACGAATATGACCCCACTACCTCGGGACAGAACTATTTCAATGCTGACCGTGTAATCTTCCGTTATGGTGATATGCTCCTGCTCGCCGCCGAGGCCCAGTACAGACTTGGAGAGACGACGAAGGCCACCGATCTTCTGAATGAGGTTCGTGAACGTGCTTTTACCAGTGATACTGCTGCTGTCGCTGTTAAAGATATGAGTCTCCAGAAAATCCTCGATGAAAAGATTCGTGAGGAGATATGGGAGACTATGGGCCGCCGTGGTGACCTTGTCCGCTATGGTCTTTATACGGAAGCCAATGAAGATAAGTATTTGGGAGTGAAACGTGCTCCTGTATCGGCTGATTGGGAGTATGATGCTGACGGATACACTTGTGTGTTCCCTATTCCTGTAGATGTTCTTAATCTTAACAAGAACCTTTCTCAGAATCCCGGATACTAACGGTATATCTCGATAAAACACAGTGGAGGCCGGCTCTGATGAGCCGGCCTCTTCTTTTTACTCTCCGTAAG
>DCIQ01000196.1:2563-3208 GCA_002317435.1 Bacteroidales bacterium UBA1722
GCATCCTGTTCTATCATTCGGGATAACTCCCGTGGAGACTGCCTTATGGGTTCTATGCTGAATTCGGGGATATTATATGAAAGTACACGGTCCATCTTTCCCGAGAAATCCTTCGGGGGCAGCATAAATGCCTTGTGTGCGTGTCCGTCGGCATCGAAATATGCGAAATATGTTCTGGTGAACAGACCGTCATCCCTGCGGGAAGTGAATACTATCCATCGTCCGTTCGAGGACCAGTTATGATAACTGTCCGCATCGGGACTGTTGGCTGTATCCAGGGGATAAGAATCTCCGGTCTCCAGATTCTTCACCCACAGGTCGCTTCCCCTGTGCCAGATGTGGAACGTGCCATATTCTCCGAGGGAATAGAGCAGATATCTGCCGTCTGGAGATATGCGTGGCAGTAGGGCACTCCGCTCCATGGACCGCGCATCCACTACCGTTTTAGGGTCAGTGAACTTCTTCCCGATACGATCATAGTCCATCCTGACGATATCATAATAAATCTTGTCGAAACATATCGCTATGCTGTCGCTGGGCAGGCGGGCGATTTCAGGCTGCTGTGCAGAAGAGAAATACAGCGTGTTCCCGTCAGGACTCCAGGCGGGGAATGTTTCGAATGCCGAGGTGTCGGCTGCTATCAGA
>DCIQ01000196.1:3297-4415 GCA_002317435.1 Bacteroidales bacterium UBA1722
TGGATGTTCTTCTCGTGGAAGAACTGGCGGGTCCTGTTGACGGAATATGCGATTACTCTGTCGGTGGGGTGCCAGGCCGGATACACTCCTGCCGACATGGTGTATTTGGTCTTCAGGTTCACTTTAACGCTCTTGTCCCCAGTGACTATGAGGGTGCCGCCGAGTATCTGGCGTATGTGCATCTGCCAGTTTTCTGTCCTGTAATTCTGGAATTGGTGGCAGTTCATGCACTGTTGTGCCTTGGGGGTGTAATGCATCCTGTTGTTGTAAACCTCCCTGTCTTCTCCGGTGGAAAGGTTTCTCTGGCGGATGGAGAAGGCGGTGTAGAACTCGTATGATGGGGCCAGCAGACGGTAGGTAAGATATTCATCTATCGGTTCGGCGGCTACGTGGTTGGTGAATTCTTCCAGTATGAGCCATTTCCCGTTTCTTCTGACATAAATGGAGTACCGGAGGTCTCCTCCTGCATTTTCTGACAGCAGTTTTCTCCACTGTTCCGTATCGAACCGGACATTCCGTCCCGCGACAGTAATCTCTCCTGCATTTTCTCCGGTGATACGGGTAATGAAACTTTCTCCGTCAGTGCAGATGGTGAAATCCAGCGGTTGGATATTGCAGGGGATTGCCAGTCCGGCATAGTCCGGAGATATGAGAGGTTTCTCGTCCGATTTGACTGCATTTTCCGGAACGACAGTGTCGCAGGCAGTGCAGAAGAGCAGAATAAGTATATATGGCAGTGTATGTCTCATATCAGTCTGTGGTCAGGGATTGGATGAAGTAGCAGTAGTACCAGTATGTGTTTCCGTATTTTTTCCGGAATTCCGGTTTGGCGGCGGCCGCATCCCGGATATTGGACGCGTCTGTGGTGAAGCGGATGAAGCGCTGTACCACCGGGGCCTTGGGACCTCCCAGATATCCGGCCGTGGTGTCTATCACGGATTGGTCTTTGGTCATATAGGCGAACAGCATCGCGGCTTCACCTACGTGGTTCGGAATATGTCCTCCTTCTTTCAGGAGCAGGTCGAAGAAATACCGGAACATATCGATGTCCTTCATCATCATCGCACTGGCGAGAGCCTGCTGAAGCATCTGTCCGTGCGGTTCTTCCTGCAGTACAT
>DCIQ01000196.1:4487-5993 GCA_002317435.1 Bacteroidales bacterium UBA1722
TATTTGATCTCCTCGAAATCGTCCAGAGGCATTATGAGGCGGTATTCTTCGTCATTCAGAAGTGCATCACGGTCATAAAGATAGTGTCTGTAGCGGGCCACCCATTTCTTCTCGAAAGGATTACGCTCTATTATCTGCAGATATTTCTCCACCAGACGGGGATTCTCTTCTCCCTTGAAAAGGGCTACTTTCGCCTGATATTTATATCTTTCGATGCATCGCTGGAACATCATGGACATCTCCCAGGCCCAGCGGGTGCTGAAATTCAGCTGTCCGTTCCAGAAGAATACGGGAACGGCGCATACTTCTGTCTGTGATATCTGTGCGGGAGTGTTCAGCGGTACCGTCTCGTGAGAGAATGTGAACAGCCGGTCGCAGAGCTGGTCTTTGGCGGCCAATGCCATGTTCCTGTACATTACGATGACGCGGGTGGGAGTTTCCGTTCGGGAGGCCGATTTCAGGACTCCGTTCCAGTCATGCCTTTCGATGGCCTGTTCCATCTTCAGCTCGAGATGGAAATTACGGTCCCTGTATGAAAGGAACACGACTGCCGCCACTGCCGCCGCTCCGAATGAAAGTGAAAATATCTTTCCTCCCTTGTCCAAGATTTTCGGGGGCAGTACAGGTATAACGACTGTGGTGAGCATACCTGCCGCGAGGGGAATGAACCGGATGTGATTTTTTACGAAATCCATATACGGCAGGGCGGAGAGATATGTGTATCGGGTGTCTATATGGGAGAATACGAATGTGGTGAACAGATAAGGCACGGCGGCTCCGAGAATGACGGATGACAATGCACTGATGAGATCCTTCCGGAGCGCGGCATTCAGCAGAATTCCGAGAAGAGAGAGAACTGCGTAGGCTCCGATGACCGGGTAGCCGATGATGATGGCTGCGGATATATATGATACTCTCCACAGAGTCTTCTTTTCCCTGAGTTTCTCCCATCCGAGAATCAGCAGTACGGAACAGGTCAGCCCCAGAGTCTGGGAGAAAAGCACTCCCTGCGCACGCATCGTATAGAGCGAGTAGTCCAGCCTGGAGATGAACAGAAACATGCACAGGGCTGGAATCACAGACCACAGCGAATTTCCTGCCAGTCTCCTGACGGCGGCCGTCAGACCGGTCAGGGAGAGGAGTATCAGCAGCAGGCCCGCGATGGGGAACTTGCAGAATGCGGTCAGTACGCTGCCGAGTACCGGGAGCGGCACTCCCGGCTGGAGGCCGAGTGTTCCGAAGAAAGTGAGGTCCGGCCACTGGGAGAGTGCATACATCTTCAGAATCACGCACTGCTTGGCCAGCAGGACCAGTGCCATCGCGGCAGATATTGCCAGAATGGCTATAGACTTATTTGAGAGCCTTTTCATAGATATTCTCTACCGCCTCCCTGATGTCTGAGACGCTCTTTCCCCTGGCGGTTATGGTACCGTCGGGGCTTATTATGATGGTGCGGGGCATACCGTCCACACCGTATTTGCGGGCTTCCCGGTCGCTTTCGGTGGG
>DCIQ01000141.1:0-21059 GCA_002317435.1 Bacteroidales bacterium UBA1722
TAAGATGAACATCATTGGCCGGAAAATGTTATATTTGTAACCCGTATGAAATACGGATTCGACAACGAAAAATACCTGAAAATTCAGTCAGAGCACATTCAGGAGCGCATTGCGCAGTTCGGAAACAAACTATACCTCGAGCTCGGAGGAAAACTTTTCGATGACAACCACGCCAGCCGCGTACTGCCGGGATTCCAGCCGGACAGCAAACTTCTGATGCTTCAGAAACTCGCTGACAGAGCCGAAATCGTAATGGTCATAAGCGCTATCGACATAGAGAAGAACAAAATAAGAAGCGATCTGGGCATCACTTATGACGTGGATGTCATACGGCTGCGCTCAGAATTCCAGGATCGAGGTTTCCTGGTCAGTTCGGTGGTCATAACCCACTATAACGGTCAGGGCAGCGCCGCCAATTTCCGCCAGCGTCTGGAGAGAATGGGCATCAAGGTCTATTTCCACTATACCATAGAAGGATATCCCACGAACGTGGCACTCATAGATTCCGACGAAGGCTTCGGAAAGAACGACTATGTGGAGACCACCAGACCCCTGGTCATCGTCACGGCCCCCGGTCCCGGCAGCGGGAAGATGGCCGTATGCCTCAGCCAGCTGTATCAGGAGCACAAGAGGGGCATAGAGGCAGGATACGCGAAATTCGAGACATTCCCCGTGTGGAGCCTTCCCCTGAAACACCCTGTGAACATCGCCTACGAAGCGGCTACCGCGGATCTGAACGATGTGAATATGATAGACCCGTTCCATCTGGACGCATACGGTTCAATCGCCATAAACTACAACCGTGACATAGAGATATTTCCGGTACTGGATGCCCTTTTCCAGGGAATATACGGACACAATCCGTATAAGTCCCCCACCGATATGGGCGTGAATATGGTAGGGTTCTGCATCAGTGACGATGAGGCATGCCGGAAGGCATCCAAGGATGAAATAATCAGGAGATATTATTCAGCCCTGAACAAAATGGCTGAAGGTGCCTGCAACGACTTGGAGATAAACAAAATCGCCCTGCTGATGAAGCAGGCCGGCATCACGACGGAATACAGGAAGACCACCATAGCCGCCAGAGAGAGAAAGGAGCAGTCGGGTGTTCCGTCTTCGGCGATAGAACTTCCGGACGGCACCATCATCACTGCGGAGACCAGTGCCCTGCTGGGTCCCAGCGCCGCACTCATAATGAACGCCACCAAGCATCTGGCAGGCATCCCCCATGAAATCAAACTGATTCCCCAGAGTATGATAGAGCCTATTCAGAAGACGAAGGTGGACTATCTGCACGGGCACAATCCCCGTCTGCATACGGATGAGGTGCTGGTCGCCCTCTCGGTACTCAGCATAAGTGACGAAAACTGCCGCAAGGCATTGGAATGTCTTCCCCTGTTCTGCGGCTGTCAGGTACATTCCACGGTAATGCTCAGCGAAGTGGACAGGAAAATCTTCAAGAAGCTGGGTGTGGACCTCACCTGCGACCCCGTAAAGAAGAACAAGAACCTCGCTCCTGGATTTTAGGAAATATCAATTGACAACATGCCCCGACACCATCGATTATGCGAAAAACACTGACATCACTGCTGGCCCTGTGCCTCGCCGGCACCATCATGGCCGATGAAGGAATGTGGCTTCCTTCCCTCATTTCCCAGCGTATAGACGACATGCACGAAAAAGGCTTCCACCTGTCAGCCGAAGACATCTACAGTATAAATCAGGCCTCCCTGAAGGATGCGGTGATGCTTTTCGGCGGCGGATGCACCGGAGAAGTCGTATCTTCGAAGGGGCTTGTATTCACCAACCACCACTGCGGATACTCCCAGATACAGCGCCACAGTTCCGTGGAACACGACTATCTGAAAGACGGTTTCTGGGCGATGTCCATGGAGGAAGAACTTCCCAATCCGGGGCTCACGGTTTCTTTCCTCGAATATATGGACGATGTCACCGACAGAGTGCTCTCGGGATATTCCGAAGGGATGAGTGAGACGCAACGCGACTCAGTGGTCGCCGCGAATTCCAAAAAGCTCATAGAAGACGCCACCGCACCCGGAAAAGGATTGAAAGCCGAAGTGGACGCCCTCTATTACGGCAACCAATACTTCATTTTCGTATTCCGCGAATTCAGGGATGTAAGACTGGTGGGTGCACCTCCTTCGAGCATCGGGAAATTCGGAGGAGACACAGACAACTGGATGTGGCCCCGCCATACCGGGGACTTCTCCATCTTCAGGATCTATGCCGACGCGGACAACAACCCCGCCGACTACAGCTCCGACAATATCCCCTACACACCGAAAAGATATTTCAAGGTATCTGCCAAAGGAGTACATGAGGGGGATTTCACCTTCGTCTACGGTTTTCCGGGAAGCACCCGCGAATACGTGACATCCGACCAGGTACGCTTCATCGGCGAAGTCTCGGATCCGAACGGCATCAGACTCAGGACCAAGAGACTCGACATACAGAAGAAATACATGTCCGGGGACCAGGCCGTAAGGATAATGTACTCCTCGAAAAATGCCTCCGTCTCCAATGCCTGGAAGAAGTGGCAGGGAGAAGTGAAGGGAATCAAACGGATGAACACGGTCAGCCGGAAGCAGGAGTACGAAGCGGAATTCACCCGTTGGGCCGCCGGCACCCGCTACGAAGGGGTAATCGACTCCCTGCACAGATATTACTCCGAATTGGAACCGTACCAGACGGCAGCCGGATACTACAGGGAATCCGTGCTTACGACAGAACTTCTGCGGTACTCCACCGGTATAGTAAAGGCTCTTTCCAAGGATGATGCCGACACGTCGGCAATACTTGCTTCCAATTACAAGGACTACTGCCTGCCCATCGACCGGGAGTGTTTCGTGGAGATGGTCAGCGAATTCGGGAAAAACGTCCCCGCCGAGTTCCTGCCGGAGCACTTCCGCTCCGAATATGCCGCACACGGCCACGATGCCGCAGCGTGGGCCGACGACCTCTACACCACCTCCGCATTCAGCTCTGAAAGTGCGGTGAAAGCCGCTATTGCCGAAGGCAAAAACCTTAAGGAGGATGCCGCATACAAACTGATGGATGCGCTGACCACATTCTACAATACCGGCATCTACCCTCACCTGAACAGAATCAACGGCCACATCACCCTCCTCTACCGGGATTACATGCGGGGGCAGATGGAATTCTCCCCCGAAAAGACATTCTATCCGGATGCGAATCTGACCCTGCGCGTCGCATACGGACACGTGAGCGGATACCACCCCGCCGACGGGGTCTATTATAAGCACCAGTCCACCATCGAGGGGATCATGCAGAAAGACAATCCGGAGATTTTCGACTATAACATCCCCCAGGGGCTCAGAGACCTGTATGCCACGAAAGACTATGGCAGATGGGCGGATGAGAACGGAACGGTACCCGTATGCTTCGCAGCCACGAACCACACTACCGGAGGAAACTCGGGCAGCCCCGTAATAAATGCTGACGGAGAACTCATAGGGCTGAATTTCGACCGGGTATGGGAAGGGACCATGAGCGACATAGTCTATGACCCGCAGGTATGCAGGAACATCTGTCTTGACGTAAGGTATCTGCTGTTCATAATCGACAAGCTGGCCCGCGACACCAGGCTGCTGGACGAGATGGACATCGTCAGGTAATCACCGTCTATACCCTGAGCGCGTTCTGCTGATACTGCAGGGGAGAAATCCCTTCGTGGCTCTTGAAGAATTTGCCGAAGAAACTCTGATTCGGGAAGTGAAGCCGGTCCGACACTTCCTGCACCGACAATTCTCCCGAGCACAGCAGGTTCCGGGCCTCTATCATGACATAGTCGGAAATCCACTCGTGGGCGGATACGCCGCTCTCCTGCTTCACTGCGGACGAAAGATACTTGGTGGTGACACATTGCAGCCCGGCATAGAAATCCAGTTTCCTCTCCTGACGGAAGTGAGTGCTCAGATTTGAAATAAATGACTGGAAAATCAGCTTCTGACGGGTGGTCCTGATCCTGGGACTGTCCGAGGATACGTTCACATGCCCCAGCAGGATGTAGAAAAGAGCCAGATCATACGCCTGCCTGATTTCTTTCTGATAAACATACTCCCTGGCGGTATGGATACTTTTCAATCCCCGATATATGCGGATTATCTCCTCCTTCTCCCTCGGCGACATTAAAAAGGCAGGTTCGGTCCAGTAGCGGCGATAGAATTCTACCAGATTCACATACGATGTGGTGGTATGAAAAGTATTGGTCTCGGATGTCATCCCGGCCAAGACACAGTCCGGCGATACTGAAAGAAACCGGCAGATCGAGTCTTTCACCAGAATGCAGAACATCCCCCCGGAGCAGACATGCTCCGTCACCCCCGATATGAAACGAATCTCACCACGGAGACAGATAAGCACCAGATGGACTTTCAGAAGGGATGGAGATTTGTCATCTATGACCACGGCCGTATCGGGGTCGTCCATATTGTCGAAAACTATGAAGCCGGTATTCAGACCCGAATCCGAACTTTCCGATATTCTGGAGAGATTTATCTGATGCATGGGGCGAAGTTATGGATTTTTGACCAAAATATACCACAATTTGAGCAATGTTATATGGAATTCAGAACTAACTTTGCACCCGTGTCACAAAACCTATGTACCGGAATACGACTATACTCTTGTTCCTGACTTGTCTGGCATCCATATTCGTGTCCCAGCCGGCCGTCTCGCAGAGTCACATATCCATAAAATATGCTGACAGCCTGCTTGTCCGTGCATCTGATGCGGACAGGGCGGCCACGATTCTCGAAGTTCTGGAGAAGCAGGCCTCTACAGAGAAGCAGAAGTGTGCCGTCCACTGGAGGATGGCGAGAGTTCTGACAGTCAAAGGAGAGGAAACCACCGATAAGGATCTCAGGAAGGCATTCTATCAGAAAGGAACGGAATATGCTTCGGCCGCCGTCAGGGAAGACCCGTCCGAACCTCAGGGGTACATGTGGCATTGCGCATGCATCGGCAGGGAGTGCCAGATGAAGCCTCTGCTGAAACAGGCCGCCGCCGTGCCCGTAATGATGAAGGATCTCACTTTCATTCTGGATACGCTTGAGCGGACATCATTATCCGAAGCTTGGCAGGCTATGGCCGAAATCTACTTCCATCACCCCTTCAAATCTACGGACAGTGCCATAAATTTCATGCGTCAGGCTCTTCGGACCATTCCCGACGAAGAACTCAGGCTCTCCTCTTATCTCTTCATGGCGGAAATGCTTTACGAAAGGAACTGGAGTGCCGAAAAACGCTCCGAGTGCATCACGAGAAACGCTTCCCGATACGGACAGAGCGCTTCCAATGTGGAAAACTGTTCATATATCGACGGGATGCTCGGCCCGGATCATATTCCTGTCTGGTCTGCCCGACCGTCAGGCTCCATCTCCGACAGAGAAGAAGCATCAGATATCATCGGCCATGCCATCCGGCTGTACAAAAAAACATCTGACCACTCCCCTGCGGATAAAAAGGATTATAATAAACTGACCGCTGCAGCGGCATCATTCAACAAATAATGGATAAAAAACTTTACGGCTTCAACCCATCCCAGGACGTCATCCGTCTTCAAACCAAATACACCCTGTTCAAACGGGTGGAGAACATTCTTTTCTGCACCGTCGTGAAAGGCGGGTTCGACAAGTCTTTGATGACGCAAGCCATAAACCTGCTGTTCGAACGGCACGACTGCCTCAGAATCAAGTTCGTGGATAAGGAAAAAACGACATATCAGTATTTCGAGGATACACGCTGCATCGGTGTCATCCCGGAGAAGAAGTTCAGAACTTACTCGGAGCAGACATCCTTCCTGCACCGGTTCCGCAGCAAGAAGGCCAACTGCTATACAGGGGATGTCCTGAGGGTCATTTTCGCTGAAGATCCGGCAGGTGAACAGCTCATCTATTTCAAGATAAGCCACTATGTGGCGGATACCTACGGAATAGGGGTGCTGGTCTCCGACCTTTTCTCTGTCTATGAATCACTTTCGAAAGGGACACCCCTGCCTCCGGCCCCCGGCAGTTTCGAGAAACTTTTGGAAAAGGATGCCGAATACAGGTCGAACGATCAGGCCAGAGTGAAGGATGAAGAATTCTTCAGGGACTATTTCCAGAAGAGGCATCCCGAGAACCCGATGTACTGCGGAGTGCACGGCAGCCGGAGTGACAGATGGATGAAAGTAAAGAAAAAAGGAGGCTTCGCCATGCCCTATTTCTTCGTCAGATGCGACACCGAAGGATACCGCTTCGCAATGCCCCGCGCCATAGGACAGCAGGCACGTGAGTGGTGCGAGAAGGAAAACATATCACTGGCCACGTTCTTCTTCTACACTTTCGCCGTCGCCACATCCCTGATAAATGACAGGGCCAGATATCAGACTCCGCTGATGCTTCTGGACTGCAGGGGCACCGTCAGCGAACGGAAAGCCGCCGGCACCAAGGTCCAGCCGCTGAGCGTATATACCACCGTCGATTACTCCAAATCCTTCTCCGAAAACATCACCGACGAGTACCGGGAACAGCAGGAACTCTACAAGCATACCCGCCTGACATATCTGGAAGTGGAACAAATCCAGCATAAACAGTGGGGACATTCGATGCTCAGCCAGACCTACGGATTCTGCTTTTCATTCATTCCGACCAATATGCCGGAGAACGTGACGTTTCAGGTACTCAGTAACGGCAAATGCTCACTCACGGCCTATGTGGCCCTGATGTTCGACGTCAAGACCGGAAGCATCAATACCGTATATGATGTCCAGACCATTCTCACCAGACCTGAAATTCTGGCTGAATTCAACAACACATATATCCGTGTAATCGAAAGTGTCCTGGAAAAAAGCGACATACCCATGTCCGAACTTTTCGCAAATTTCTAATCTCATTCAGGATGAAAAAAACAAAATACCTGTCCGAGAGACAGATGCAGGCGGACAAGATGCTCCGTGACGGAGATTTCAGCAGCATAAGGGAGATTCTCGACAGACTCGTCACATTCTATCCGTCATCACCCATTCTGGCCGGTCTGGACCGGAAGAAGGAAATATTCACTTACAGCTCCACCGAACTCCGGGAAGAGGTGATGAATCTGGGGGACGGTCTGATAAAAGCAGGGCTGAAGGACAAGCATATAGCCATCATAGCGGACAATTCATGCCGATATGTGATAGCCGATATCTGCATCTCCAGCGGAGTGGGAGTCGTTACTCCTCTGGATGTCGAAGCACCGGCCGGGCTCCTGTCGGAACTGCTGTACAAATGCGATGCCGATGCGCTCCTATGTTCCGCCAGATGCCTGGACAAGATAGCTGAAATCAGGAAATCCAATCCACGGATAAACTCCGTCATAACCTTGGACAGGAAGGTGGATGGAATCCCATATTATGAGGAACTCGTGGCGGAAGGTGCCGCCATGAAGGAGAACAGCATCTACAGGAACATCGAACTCGACCTCGACGCCCCGGCCAAAATACTGTTCACCAGCGGAACCACCGGAGCCAACAAAGGGGTGGTCCTCTCCAATGCGAATCTGGCCGCCAACGCCGTGAACTGCATGGATGCCATCCTTGCCGGGGAGGGAAACACCTCGATGAGCATCCTCCCGATGCACCATGCCACGGAGATAAACACCCACGTAACCACCCGTATTGCCTGCGGCAAACTCACATATATAAACGACAATATCCGGAATATGATGACCAACATCAAAATATTCAAACCGGATATCATCACCATCGTCCCGATGATCGCCAATTCGTTCTACAAGAGCATCTGGGCGACGGCCGAGAAAAACGGAAAAGCCGGGAAACTCCGGAAAGGCATCAGGCTCTGCAATCTCCTGCGCAGGTTCGGAATCGACCGGACACACGAAATGTTCTCGGAAATATATGCACCCTTCGGAGGGAATCTCAAGATGATAGTATGCGGTGGAGCTATGCTGAATCCCACAGTGGTCAAGGGGATGAATGACCTGGGCATCAGGATGGAGAACGGATACGGCATCACCGAATGCGGTCCCCTCATCTCGATGAATTCCGACACTTTGGGAGAATACCGGAGCGTCGGCAAGCCTTGTCCAGAACTGGAGGCGAAGATAAAGGACCCTGACGAAAACGGAATAGGAGAACTCTGCATACGGGGCAGAAGTGTCGCCAAAGGATATTACAAGGACCCCGAGGCCACCGCACAGGTTTTCGGACCGGACGGGTTCTTCAATACCGGGGACAGTGCCCGTATAGACGAGAAGGGGCGTATCTTCCTGATGGGACGGAAAAAGAACACCATCATCCTCGAAAACGGAAAGAACATCTGCCCGGAAGAGCTTGAGAATCTGCTGGAGACGGCCATTCCACACGCCACGGACGTGGTGGTGTATCAGGCCGACTACAGAAACGGCAATTCTTCCGGAAAGATGTTGTGTGCCGGCATCTTCATAGAGGACGAAGAGAAGAGAAAGGATGTCTCCGCCATAAGGGCTTCGATCATATCCGTGAACGGAACCCTCCCCGAATATAAGAGAATCGATTATCTGGAACTTCCTTCAAAAGGATATGAAAAGTCCTCTTCGCGGAAAATCCGCAGAGTGTCGCTGCCTGCGGAATGTTCCGGTGAAGGCATAATGATATTATAAAGATGAGCGCTAAAGAACAGGTATTGGACATCGTGTCCGAATATGTGGATATCCCCACTGAAGAAATCCGTCTGGACGAACCGTTCAAAATGTCCGGAGAAATAAATTCATTCGTGTTCCTTTCGATGATCTCTGCCATAGAGGAACGATTCGGAGTCACCATCCCCAACAGCAGGGTGGCAGAATTCAAGACTTTGGCTCAGATAATATCATTCCTGGAGAATCCCGTATCGGAATAGCCTCCATCCTTCAGGTCACCGGAAGATGGGCACTGATAGCAGTGTCCGCTGCCGAAGAAATGCGGAGCAGCAGGATAACATACGGAAGCAGATTCGTCCTTCCTGAAAAATCTTCGTAACTTAGCGGAACAGAAACAACGTTCCGTTATGAAAAATGCATTCCTTATTTCTCTGGTTATTATCATCATTTCCGCCTGCACAGGATCAGGGCGTCAGACCGTCATCCCCGGTCCCGAAAAAGTCCGCAAGACAGTATATGTCATCATCGACGGTGTGCCGGCCGATATGATAGAAAGGCTGGAACTTCCGAATATAAGGGAGATCGCTTCCCGTGGCTGCTATGCCCGCAGTTATGTCGGAGGGACCGTCGGACGGTATGACCAGACACCCACCATCTCCGCCGTCGGATATACCGACATACTCACCGGTACTTGGGTGAACAAGCATAATGTTCCCGGGAACGATAATCTGGAGCCGAACTATAACTATTGGACGCTGTTCAGGATAGCGAAGGAGCAGGAGCGTGAAGTGAGGACCGGTCTGTTCTCCAGTTGGGAGGACAACAGGACCGTGCTGATAGGTGAAGGAAAAGCCGAAACGGACAGTCTCCGTATCGATTACGTTTATGACGGCTACGAAAAGGATTATGCGGCCTTCCCGAATAAGGATTTCGAAATGAGGATATTCGATATAGACGAATTCGTTTCGCAGAAGGCTGCGGAGTGTATCCGGGAGGAGGCACCGGATATGAGTTGGGTATATCTGTGGTATACCGACGATGCAGGGCATATCTTCGGCAACGGGAAGAATTTCGATGAGTCGGTCCGTCTGGCGGACATACAGATAGGACGTGTCTGGGAAGCCGTCAAATACCGTGAGGAGCATTTCGACGAAGAATGGCTCTTCATCGCCACCACCGACCACGGCCGCGGGTATGACGGGTATCATCACGGCGGACAGTCGCTCCGGGAACGGACCACCTGGGTCGCCGTAAATCAGCCGGTGAATGAGAGGCTCAGCGGAGGTTCCAGTGCCGCGACGGACATAAATCCTACGATATGCCGGTTTATGGGATTCGATGTGCCGCGGGACATCAGATGGGAACAGGACGGTGTCTCATTCTATGGGGGCTTGGATATAACAGATATGGAGATTTCTCCCTATGACAGTACTGTAATCCTATCTTGGAAGTGCCTCGACCCTGAAGCAGAGGTATCCGTGTGGGCTGCCGCTTCGAATAATTTCCGGAACGGATGTCCGGACGAATGGCTGCCTCTTGGTACCGTGCCGGCATCCGCCGGGACCTTCACCGCAGACCTCACTTCACTTCCACCTTCCGATTTCTACAAGTTCGTTCTGGACACACCCGACGGCTCGCTTAACCGCTGGTATGACGGCGTTCCGGAGAAGTACACTACTTTCAAGCTACAGCCGGAAATATAAGAAATCCAGACTTGTAGTTGTGAAGTTCGTGATGGGATATGTTTTTATCAGATGGGTGGGACGGCAAAAAGACTACGAAAAGATTGATTGCAAAAACATATGATACTATGACCAAAATCTCAATACGTTTCTTCGACGACCGTGAGGTCAGGGCCATCTGGGATGAGGGGAATTCCAAATGGTGGTACAGTGTGCCGGATATAGTGGGCGTGCTGAATGCCCAGGATGACTATTCCAGGAACCGCAACTATTGGAAATACCTGAAGACCAAACTGAAGAAGGACGGGGCCGAAGTGGTTAGTGGCACTAACCAGTTGAAACTTCGTGCTCCGGACGGCAAGATGAGGTTAACCGATGTCCTGGATGCAGCTGGAGTTGTGGAATTGGCCAAGAATATGCCGAACAACAAGGCTTCCCGTTTCATCGAATGGTTCACCTACGGTGAAGATACCATTGACAGCAAGAGCAAGGCGAAGGCATATACCCTGTTTGAGAGTTCCCTTCTGGAAAGCATTGAGGTGGGGACAGTGAAGGGGCTGCAGCAGATTCACGCATATCTGTTCGGAGGGCTGTATGAGTTCGCCGGGCAGGTGCGTACCGTGAATATTTCCAAAGGTGGTTTCTCATTTGCGCCGGCCGTTTTCCTCACCCGGACATTGGAGAATATTGAGCGAATGCCTGAATCGACCTTTGAAGAGATAGCGGACAAATATGTGGAGATGAATGTGGCGCATCCGTTCAGGGAGGGTAACGGCCGTACGACAAGAATCTGGCTGGATCTGATTCTGAAAAAGCGGCTCGGGATGTGTGTCGATTGGAGCCGGATTGACAAGTACGCATACCTTTCCGCGATGGGACGGAGTGTCGTGGATAGTTCGGAGATCAAGAAGTTGTTGAAAAATGCCCTGACAGATAAGGTGAATGACCGGGAAATGTTTATGAAGGGGATAGATTATTCGTATTATTACGAGGAGGCGTAGAATTGTAAGTTCTGACGGTCCTGCCTCCGGTATCTGCTCCTCACTGTCTGCAGCAGCACAGAGCTCACTATCAAAGATATTCCTGCCCAGAAACTCCAGTCAAGTTCTTCCGCTTCATTGAAAATGATTATCGCGAGCAGAATGGTATATACAGGCTCCAGATTATAGCTCAGGTTTACCGTGAACGCAGAGACGGTTCGCAGGGCCTGCAGCTGCAGCAGGAAGGGCACTATGGTAAAGAGTGAAGAAAACAACAGAAGATATGCCATATCCATACATGAAGGAATGATACCAACCTCCGGAAATATCCATGAGTAGACCGGAATCAGAAGAATCAGTACCGGTGCACCACCTGCCAGCTCGTAGAACAACATGGTACTGCTGGAATGTCCGGTCCCTGCCTGAATCTTCTTGCTGAAGACAGAGAAGAAAGTGAATACAAGTGACGACAACACTCCGATGATGATTCCCAACCTGTACCGGACATCCATACCGAAAATCAGACCGATGCCGACAACTGTAAGCATCCCCAGCAGCAATTCGGTCCCGGACGGCCTGCGGCGCTCCAGAATCGGTTCGACTATCGCAGTGAAGAAGCCTATCAGAGATACACATACGGCTCCGATGGAGACATTGGCGACCTTTATGCTTCCATAGAAAAGCACCCAATGTGCCGACAACAGGACCCCGCATCCCATTATCTTCCATAAAGAGTTCCACGGAAGCCGATGCAGGCTTTTACGGCCGGAGAGTATCACTCCGAGAATCAGGGCGGCCAGTATCACCCGAAAACAGACCAACGGCAGTTCGCCGATGGAGATGAGCCGCCCGAACAGGCCAGTTCCTCCGGCCAGCAGGATGGCTGTATGCAGGCGGACGTATGCATTCGCTGACGAAACGGACTTATTCTCTTTTTCTTCCATCATCCCGGTCTCTGACAATACAAGGCACAGACATCATTGATTCAAACTCGTCATTTTTTCTTTTTCGGTTTCTTATCCTTCGGAAACGGGGTATGCTCCTCCAATATCGATACCGCCCTTCGGGCAAAAGCGCCGTGCTCGATGTCAAGCAGGTACCACTCGTTAGCCCCGGGGAACGGCCTGCCACGCTCGGCATCCGCCATCAGCTCTTCAAGTTCAAGAATCATTTTGATGTAGCAGATATTGTCACAACACAGTACCATCGGCTTCTCGTTCACATAAACGAAGTAATCTCCGAACATCTTCCGATACCGGAGGATGCCTATACCTTCCAACTGCTGGCAGACAAATTCTATGTATTCCAATGATGTGGCCATTGACTGTTATCTCTACTCGTTTCAAAGATAGTACATTTAAGTGAATCTCATTTCCAATCGCAACTCAAACATTTCGCCATGACCGGAACGGGGTAAAACATCGCTGATTCTCCCCCGATTGAGCTCTTTGGTGTCATTTCGGGGGGATTTTGCGCAGATATTCCCCAAATCCAACTCCTATGCGAAGGCTCCAGTTCCACTATAGCAGTGTGCCCTTTTTTCTTTTGGTGTCTATACCGTTTCCTGTGAGTTTTGGTAAATCAGCAGATGTAGATTTACGATTTGCAGTACCAAAGAGTACCATTTTAAAATTCAAAGCCCCTCCCAGACACTCTGGAAGGGGCTTTGGCGGTGCGGACGGGACTCGAACCCGCGACCTCCGGCGTGACAGGCCGGCATTCTAAACCAGCTGAACTACCGCACCAACATTTTTAAGAGCTGTTTCCTTTCGGAAAGCGGATGCAAATATACGACATTTTCCGTATTCTGCAAATTTTTTCTGCATTATTTATTCGTTTCCCTGTCATCTCCGGAGAAAAAGCTGAAATGAACGTTTCCGTATTTCTTCTCTTTCACGAAACGGGGATGTCCGGTGAAGGAATATGTCCCCGGGTGTTCCAGAATCAGCACTCCGCCTTCATTCAGCATACACTCCCCGGTATCACCTATCTTATGCCCGAATATCCTGTCGGGTATGGTATCCAATCCTTCGAGGGCATAAGGAGGATCAGCGAAGATGATATCGAATCCCAAATGACAGATATCTATGAATTCGAACACGTTGTGCCTTACCACCCTGAGTCCGCGGATACCCAGCGATGCGGCATTGCGTGTGATGAAGGATGCATGGAGAGGATTCATCTCCACGCTGTAGATGTCGCGGCACCCTCTGGAGGCGAACTCGAAACTTATGCTGCCGGTACCGGAGAACAAGTCCAGAACACGGCAGGAAGGGATGTCGCAGGAGTTTTCCAGAACGTTGAACAGACCTTCCTTCGCGAAGTCGGTCGTAGGTCTGGCTTTCAGGGCAGCCGGAGGCTGTATGGATTTACCTTTCAAGGTACCGCCTATGATACGCATCAGAATTCCACTTTACACTGTCTTTCGAAATAGTCGGAGACCACCGCCAGATCCGATGGGGAGACGTTCCCGCACCAGTGGAACACCGTATGGTCAGGCTCGAACATCACTTCCTTCATGGCCAGGAATATATGATAGAGGGCACTGGTGAAGTCCGGAGCGGCATAAGTGTTGATCAGCAGCAGCCTTTCCTTGTCAGCCAGAACCACGTGTACCATACCGGACATATAGCGCACCAACAGTTTGTGGGGAACGGAAATTTCGGGCAGCAGCGCCAGCATCCTGCAGACGGAAGGACAGGCCTCCTTCTCCCCATGGGGAAGCGCATAGATCATCACCGCATGATGGGCCGGCACCTTTACCGTATATACGGAAGCGGATTCGGTATCATGTAAGGCAGAAAGCAGTTCTGCGGCATCCTGACCCGACATGTAGTCTTCCGGGACCAAGGTGTATTTCTCCGTATCTATGAATGTGTCCATCATGTTACAGGATATATAAGGATTACTGAGTCAAGATAAAAAGAAAAACCACTCATTTCAGGTGAATGGTTTTTCCGAAATCCATACTGTAGTATCATTACTCCCAGTTACCGGCATTGTTATTAGGCTGTGTCACACTTCCCACCTTCAGACCGGGATAACGTCCCATATCTTCCTTCTCAGCCTTCAGGTTGATGATCAGCTGACGGTCAAGACCCTTCAGAAGATCGTCATAAGACATCGAAGCCTCGAACAGAGGAACGTTCACACCCGATACCACCTTGATGACAGCTTCCATATTCACTCTCTTGCCGCCCGAGAAGGGGATGAAGTTAAGTGAATCGATGGTAGCCGCCCTGTGCCTGAGGAGGGTGTCACGAACGAAAAGCTTTATACTGTCGCGACGCACCTTCTTCTGTGCCACTGCCAACGAGTCGTCCATGGAACCGATCTGCCTTACGATGGTGATCTGACCGTTCTTATAGAAGTCCACGAGCGAATCGGTGGTGGGGAGGAAGCGTCCGTATTCGGATTTGTACGCTACCTGAAGTGTTCTGATGTCCTTCAGTCTCTCGATGGCGATGGTTTCTCTGTTCTTTACGTTATTGTTGAAGTTTACAGGCTCCATGATACTGGCGACCAAGAGATAGACTCCGCCGATAATCAGCAGGGGAAGAATTACTAAAGTGATGATCTTTTTCATTATATGTACATTAATATTATTCTCTGCAACTGATGCGGACTCCCGCATGCTTCCTTATGAGGTACAAAAGTAAAAAAATAAATTATCTCTTACAATATTTTTTAATTTTGCAGAAAATAACGGCAGTTCCGCGAGGATTCACAAAATTCTTCGTCCTGCTGTTCATTGATGACCCGAGACCTCCAAGAAGGCCGCTGAACTATAATTCAACCGATGGACACAGTCATAAACGCAGAGAAGATATCACAGTTCGACGCCATGATAGGCGGTGCGGAACGGGTGGTCATCATCGGGCATTATAATCCGGACGGAGACTGCGTGGGAAGCGTCTCGGCCCTCTCCTCCTATCTCGACGGGAGATCGGTGGGGAACGTCGTGGTCCTCCCCGGCCCGTATCCGCAGTTCCTCTCCTTCCTGGATTCCGGACACAGAATAAAGGCGTTCAGCATAAAGGACGCGAGTACCGGCGGACAAACCGTTTCCGCGGATGCGGAACAGGCCGTGAAGGACGCGGACCTGATGATTTGCCTGGACCACAACACCCCCGGGCGGACGGAAGGCATGGAGCCCTTATTGCGCGAAGCGCCATGCAGTAAAGTCCTCATAGACCATCACCCGAACCCGGAATCCTCATTCTATGACCTCGTCTTCTCGGACACGGAGATGTCCTCCGCAAGCGAACTGCTGTTCTGGATTCTCATGGAGATGCCGGATATCTCGTCCGATATCCGGAGGATGGAGCTCCCGACCGCCCTTTCGCTGTGTGCGGGGATGCTCTCCGACACCAACAACTTCAACAATTCCGTAACCCCGTCCACGTTCCGGATGTCATCGCTGCTGATGGACAGAGGAGTGGACTTCACCTTGCTGAACGACCTGATATTCGGCAGGTGCTCGCAGGATCGGATGAAACTGATGGGGTATATGTTGTCCAATATGACCATAGACCCGGAAACCGCCAGCGCCTGTATGATTCTCACGAGAAAAATCCAGCGGAAATACAATTTCGTCTCCGGGGATTCCGAAGGGTTCGTGAATCTGGGACTGAAAATCAAGGGGGTGGAGGTTTCGGCCCTCTTCACTGAAGAGGCCGACAGGGTCCGCGTTTCTCTCCGTTCGAAGGGCGGCATCCGGGTGAACCGCCTGTCGGAAACGTTCTTCCACGGGGGAGGGCACGACAAGGCTTCCGGCGGGAAGCTGACCATACCCGTCACGGAAGTCCGCGACTATTATCTTTCCGCCTTACGGCAATTCATCTGCGATGAAGGCATAACTTTTGCTGATGCATCCCGGCCCTCCGGGCAATAGAAAAAAATGAAGAACAGACGATCACATACGATATTCCTGCTGCCGGCCCTCTGCCTGCTGGGGGGGATTCTGTTCTCCTGTTCCTCCAACGAAAAACAGAATGCCATCATCAAGCAAGAGGAGAACATAGACAAATATCTGTCCACGACCTTCAAGGACTCCGTCGTCATCAGGAGAAACGGTTCGAACCGGGTAGTGACCAGAGTCAGCCCCGCGGGGAATGTTCTGGAATACGGTGACACGATATATATGTATTATGCCGGATGGGTATTCAACAGCCGGCCCACCACCCTGTTCGCCACCAACTGGGAGTCCGTGGCGCGGAATAACAATTTCGTACTCACCGACAGCAATTGGACCATCCTGAAGGCCTGTTATGACGAGCATTCATTCATACCCGGACTTAACGACGGATTGTACGGTATCCGCGAAGGGGAAGATGCCGTCATCGTCTTCTCCGCGAAGTACGGATTCGGGGACAGTGCGGTCGGTCTCGTCCCGGCCCTGTCCGCCCTGCTTTATGAGGTGCTTGTAATCAGAATAGACAAATCGGATAAAACGATATGAAACGAACGATATATATACCATTTTTAATCGCGGCATTCTGCCTGCTGTGCGTTTCCTGTGCCAAAGACAAGAACGAGACCAATGAAGAGACAGCCAAACGGATTCTGAATTCATGGCTGCTCACGAACGGCTATGGTGACATACAGCCCACCGACGCAGGCATCTACAATCTCTCGGAAGAGGAAGGGACCGGAGATGTGCTCCCGGACAGCGTGTATGCGTTCGTCAATTACGTCACCACTTCGATGGACGGATCCTACAAAACATATAATACGGAAGATGTCGCCATACAGCTCGGCACCTGGAGCAGGACCGGCAGATACACTCCCAGAGTATGGTATATGCCATATCAGGGCATCGGTGTCCGGGACATGATGATCGGTCAGGAAGCCGGAGACACAAGAGTCGGAGGCATGCGCGCAGGCGGGAAAAGACGTTCCGTGATAGTCCCCTGGGTAGTGGATCCCTCCACCGGAAAAACCGTCTCATACTCCGACTACACCTCCATAATCTATAATGTGGAAGTGGTGGACTACACTTCCGACATCACGACCTACCAGGTGGAGAAGATAGAAGATTTTATGGACAGAAACGCCTGGACATACCGGGATTCCCTGTATTATGGCCTCTATGTGGAACAGACCAGGACCGATCCAGAAAAAGACACGCTCCCCGACGGGACCACCATCTACCTGTGGTACATCGGAAAATATCTGGACGGACAGGTATTTGATACCAACATAAAGGACACTGCCAGATACTATGGCATATATAACGAGAACAATTCCTACACTTCCAGCAGCATCACGTTCTACAGAGACTCGTCAACCATAATGGAGAACAGTTCGTTCGTAAAAGGCTTCACGCTGGCGATCAATCAGATGAGATATTATGGTGACCGCTGTCACACGGCGTTCATCTCGGACTGGGGATACGGAACCACCGACAGCGGCAATATCCCCGCGTACACTCCCCTGTATTTCGACATCTGGATAGAAGATGAAGACTGACACACACGTCAGGACCGTGTTCCTGACCGGTGCCACCGGCCATATGGGGGGCGCCGCGCTGAAGGAACTCCTCTCCCGAAACGGAAAATTCAAGGTCACCATTCTGGCCCGCCCTTCGCGGACCAACAGGAAAAAACTTTCCATATATGAGGACCATCCTCTCGTCAGAATCGTCTGGGGCGACTTGTGCCGCTATGAAGATGTCCTCGAAGGGGTGAACGGCGCGGACTGTGTCCTCCACGTGGGGGGAATGGTCTCCCCGGCGGCGGACGCGTATCCCGAGCAGACCATGCGGGTAAACGTCGAATCATCCAGGAACATAATCCGGGCCGTCAAGGCACAGGCGAATCCCGATTCCATAAGGGTGGTCTATGTAGGTTCCGTGGCCCAATGCGGACAGCACACTCCCCCGCACCACTGGGGACGCGCGGGAGACCCTCTGTTCACCAGCGAAATGGACTGGTATTCAGTATCCAAATGTCTGGCCGAATGGGAGTTCGCCGAATCAGGTCTGAAACGTTGGGTCTCCATCCGCCAGACCGGAATGCTCTATCCGGAACTACTCAAGAAAGTGGACAATCCAATAGTGTTCCACACGCCCTTCCGGAATGTAATAGAATGGTGCACCATAGAAGACTCCGGACGGGTTCTGGCCCGGTGCTGCGATGATGATGTCCCCGAAGAGTTCTGGAGAGGGTTCTATAACCTCAGCAGCGGTCCCGCCTTCCGTCTCACCAACTACGAATTCGAATCAAAACTGCTGCGCACCATCGGATGCCCGCCTCCGGAAAAAGTCTTCGACACCAAATGGTTCGCCACACGGAATTTCCACGGGGAGTGGTACTCCGATTCTGACCGTCTGGAGCAGATGCTCCACTTCCGCGAAGGAGTCACCTGCGATGAGTATTTCCGCAGGATGAAAAAGAAACTCCCCTGGTACTGCGGTCTCGCATTCCTGGCCCCCGACTTCATCATAAAGGCTTTCATGAAACATCTGGCAGCCACCGATCCGCTCGGGACCCTCTACTGGCTGGAACATTCCGACGAGGATCGCATCCGCGCCCACTTCGGCTCCAGAGAAGCACAGGCGGCCATACCTTCGTGGGAAGAGGGTTTCATCCCGGCCGGGCGTCCTTCCGACATCCCCGACGCACCTCTGGACCACGGATACGACGAGAGCAAACCGTTCGACACTCTCACGCAGGAGGACATATTGCGCGCAGCGCAATATCGGGGCGGAACCGCATTCCCTTCCGAAGAGGGCGTAAGCCCCTACCGTCCGCTGAAATGGAAATGCCAGTTCGGACACGAATTCACCGCAACCCCCAATACGGTGCTGAAGGGAGGACACTGGTGCCCCCTGTGCTACCCCGAGTTCGGAAAAGAGCGGAACCCCTGGCACTTCGACAGTATTGCCGAAGGCAATCCATTCTTCGCGCAGGTATATCTCCGGACCAGATAGCCCCGGGAAGATCACTTCGTCTTTCTGAATACACTCTCCGGATTCTTCCGGAATGCGCGACGGAACTGCCACAGCAGAAGCACCGCGGCGACGGCCGCTATGAAATCCGAGATGGGGAAACTGACCCATACCCCACTGACACCGTACGAAGGGGCCAACACCAGAATCAGCGGTATCAGGAAAAGAATCTGTCTGGAAAGGGAGAGGAAAATGGCCCGTACCGGCTTGCCGATGCTCTGGAAGAAATTACCGATGACCATCCCGAAGGCCACCGCCGGATAGAGGGAGAGCATATATCTGAGCGCCACCGAGGAACGGTCGAGCAGCTCCAGGTCGGAAGTGAAGAACCGGCATATGAAGCGTGGACAGACCCACCCCAGCAGACATCCGAAACTCAAGGTCACCAGAGCGCACAGAAACGTCTTGCGAAGGACTTCGAACACCCTGTCCATCTGTCTTGCACCGAAATTGTATCCCGCTATCGGCTGCATCCCCTGGGTAAATCCCATAACTATCATTATAAACACGAACGCCGTTCTGTTGGCCACCCCGTAGGCTCCGATAGAGAGGTCCCCTCCATATTTTTTCAAAGTATTGTTGATAAGTATCACCACGAAGCAGGCCGCGAAATTCATCAGAAACGGAGCAAGTCCTATGGAGAAAGAATCTTTCACGAGTCTGGGATGGAGCCTGAAGATACCCTTCTCGAAATGAATCACCTCATTCTTCCTGGAAAACAGACAGATAATCCAGATGAGCGCCGTCATCTGGGAGATTACGGTGGCTATGGCGGCTCCACGGATGCCCGTATTCATGACGAATATGAACAGGGGATCCAGAATGGCATTCATAATCACCGTTATGATAGTGGTCATCATAGCCTCCCGGGGATGCCCCGAGGAACGCAGCAGAGCATTCAGTCCGAAATATATATGAGTTATGACATTGCCGGCCAGTATTATGACCATATACTCCCTGGCATATCCGATCGTCTGCTCGCCGGCCCCGAAGAAATAGAGGATGGGGTCGAGAAAGACAAGGGAGAATATGGAGAACACGGCCCCGATTATCGAGTTCAGCACTATTACGTTACCCAGAGTCCGCTTGGCCATGGGATAATTCTTCTGTCCCAGAAGCATGGAGCAGATGGTGGCGCCTCCCACTCCCACCAGGGTACCGAAAGCGGCGGCCATGTTCATGAAAGGAAACGTAATCGCCAATCCGGAGATGGCATACGGCCCGACCCCCTGGCCGATGAATATGGCATCCACCATATTGTACAGCGAAGCGGCCGTCTGGGCGATGATGGCGGGAGTCGCGTACTGCTTCAGCAGTTTCCCGACCGGTTCTTCACCGAGGGCGGTGGGAATGATGACACGATTTTTTTTCACGGCCGCAAAAGTAAGATATTTTCGGCATCAAATGCGGCCATTTTTTAATGATTGCTAAATTTGCGAATCATTTATAACCAAGAATTTTTTCCGTCATGAAAAAAACTTTTTTTGCACTTATGCCCATAATAATGCTGGCCGGATGCCAGAACACGGAGAAGCAGGCCGCCGTACCTGCCATAGACCCCACCGATATGGACCTTACCGTATCGCCCGGTGAGAACTTCTATCAGTATGCCAACGGAGGATGGATGGTGAAACATCCGCTCACAGCCGAATATGCCCGCTACGGCTCGTTCGACGAACTGGCCGAGAACAACGTAGCGAGACTGAACGACCTGTTCGCACAGATGACGGAACTGACTCCCGAAAAAGGAACCGTAGAGCAGAAAATAACGGATCTCTATAAGCAGGGAATGGATTCCGTCCG
>DCIQ01000141.1:21129-25682 GCA_002317435.1 Bacteroidales bacterium UBA1722
GCAGCTCAGGACAAGTCAGCCCTCATCGCGGAACTGGCTGCACTCAGCAAGTCGGGCTATTCCGCATTCTTCTCCTCCGGAGTGGACGTGGACCTGATGAACAACGACATACAGATCCTCTATGTCAGCCAGTGCCGTCTCGGAATGGGTGAAAAAGACTACTACGTGAACCCCTCGAATGCGGAACTGAAAGAAGGATACAGGAAGATGCTGGCCACACTGCTCTCCCTCAGCGGTATGGATAACGCAGATACCCGTGCGGCCAACGCCCTGAAAGTGGAAGACGCACTCGCCGGATTCTCCTGGTCAAACGTCGAGAACCGTGACATCCTCAAACAGTATAATCCCATGAGTTCAGCGGAATTCGAAGCCGCATACCCCGGATTCGACTTCAAGGCATTCATGGACGGCATAGGAGTTTCCGCACAGGAGAAGATGGTAGTCTCACAGCCTTCATTCTTCAAGGGGATGAACGGATATTTCGCCGCAGAACAGCTGGACGTTCTGAAAGACTATGTGGCGGCATCATTCATCGTACGCGCCAGAGAATACCTCTCGGATGACTTCTATTCGGCAGGATTCGACTTCTTCAGCAGACAGATGAGCGGCATCACCGACCGGAAGCCCAGATGGAAAAGAGCCATGAGCATCCCCAACTTCACCCTCGGAGAAGCTGTCGGACAGATGTATGTAGCCAAATACTTCCCCGAAGCCTACAAACAGAAAGTTCTGGAAATAGTCCATAACCTCCAGAAGTCGCTCGGAGAACATATCGATGCCCTCGACTGGATGTCTGACGCCACCAAGGAATATGCCCGCGAAAAACTGGCTTCATTCACCATCAAGATAGGATATCCCGACAAATGGAAAGACTACAGTACTCTCGACGTGGCACCTCAGATGAGCTACCTCGACAATATCCTCGCCGCCGGAGCATGGTCCCGTTCCGAAGAGATGGAAAAACTCGGCAAGGCTCCCGACCGCACCGAATGGTTCATGTCTCCCCAGACGGTAAATGCATATTACAACCCCACCACCAACGAAATATGCTTCCCTGCAGCCATTCTCCAGCCTCCGTTCTTCAATGCCGACGCTGACGACGCCGTAAACTACGGTGCCATCGGAGTGGTCATAGGACACGAAATGACCCACGGATTCGACGATCAGGGACGCCTGTTCGACAAGAAGGGAAATATGAACGACTGGTGGACATCGGAAGATGCGGAAGCCTTCAAGGTGAAAACCGCCATCCTCGAAAAGCAGTACAGCGGCATCGAAGTCCTCCCCGGACTCTTCGCCAACGGTGCATTCTCCCTCGGAGAGAACATCGCTGACCAGGGCGGTGTGAACGTAGCGTTCACCGCCATGCAGAACAGCTGGAACGGAACACATCCCGCAGATATCGACGGTTTCACCGCCGAACAGCGTTTCTTCCTCGGATTCGCCCACGTGTGGGCCGGCAACATCACTGACGAAGAAAAAGCCCGCAGGACCAAGATGGACGAACACTCCCTCTCCATCAACAGGGTGAATGCCACACTGAAGAACATCGCCCCCTTCTACGAAGCCTTCGGCATAAAGGATGGTGATGCCATGTGGATGCCTGAAGAAGAGAGAGTTCTCATCTGGTAGCATGAAACTACGAGTAAAAACAATTACAATAAATGAAAAGAACTTTAGTCATTATCCTCGCCGCCTTACTGGCCGTCACATCCTGCGATACTGTGAAAATCGTCATGGACAGCACTTCCTCCGAAGGAGAAAGAAAAATAGTCACATCCAGGACCCCTATAGCGACCGTGGACAAGGGGAAGATATATATTTCGCTGGGAGCGAAAATCTCAGACCGGGACACCATCGCAGCCGTTATCGCCATCTGTGACGCTGACTGCGGCCACGGCATCTTCAACAGGGGGAACGCCATGAAATTCCGCCTGAACGACAAGTCTGAAATAACGCTCGTAAATATGCTCGACAAGAAATATGAGACCCATCGGGACACCCGAGTCACCGAAACAGTCAAGACAGGTTACGGATATGCATACGCATACGGTCCCAGGGCACGCAGAATAACGGTACACCCCTATCAGGTCACTGCACTCGTACCGGAAGTATATACCACAGAGACTACAAACTCCTACGCCCTCTATCTGATAACCAAGGAACAGATGACTGACATAATCACCAAGGGCGTGAGCAAGATGAGGATAGAAATCGAGAATCGGGACATCGACCTGACAGACTACAGCACCAAAAGCATCTCCTCCATATTCGACGACATGAAACGATGTCTCATCGAAGGAGTCAGGAACAAGTCAGTCAGGACAGAATTCTAGCCTGCATTACAGCACGAAACGGCAGGCTTCCGCATCCGCTATTTTCCATAGACGATGCAGAAGCCTGTTTCATATCGTCCTCCGCTGAGATTTCCATCCCCGGCGAAAGGTCTGACACGCGTATCCGGAACCGATGCCGCTATCCGGTAGAACCCGTTCTTCAGAACTACAGTCCCCTCCCCGTCCGGCCGGATCACGATACTTTTACTGTCCTTGCCGCTATAATAGACGGTAAGGGGATATCCGGTCACATTATGAATCCGAATGATACTGGTGGGAGAGTCTTCATCTTCCGCCACGCATTTCATGGCGGGCAGTTCATCATATTCCCCGTTCAGGACCTCTTCGACCTCCAGATCTATGATTCGCCTGTCAGCGTCACCTCTATGGTATCCGGTAGGATACAGTGCTGCATATTTCTGATAGGCGGCCTTGGAATCCAGAGTACAGGCCCTGTCCCAGGCCTCCTGCTCCGTCGCCCATTTCCTCTCCTCCATCTGTCTGTCCAGTTCTTCCATCCTGCTGTCGGACTTGGTTCCATAATCATCGTGAAGGGAATTCATGTGGATCTTGTCACTTCTGATCGGTTTGCCCGTCTCGTTGATATATGTACCGATGGAATAACCCTTCAGGGAACTTTTCCCGGTATCCGTATTCTGGGCTCCGGCTGTCAGAGTGACGGTCAGCGGAATCATGACGAGAAGGAAAGACTTTATGTATCTCATTTAAGTTTCGCAAGTTATTTTTAATGATGACTAACTCAAGTTCGCGGATGCGAAGCTTGAATTACTGATTACCTGCGGGGAAATATATCTTGAACGTTTCTACCGAATGATGCGGCAGATGCAGATTTATGGTTCTTCCGCTGACGGGAAGAGTATCCTGCCCGTTCTCTATCATATCACATCTCACGACCGATACGGCATCGAACGGAAGAGAGACTTCCACATCCTTATCCACACCTTCCAACTCCGCCAGACGAAGTATCACGGCATCACCTTCATCAGCCATCTTCAGAGAAGATACACTGACGAAAGGCTCCGATATGGTCAGGAAACTGTCAGAACGGGGAAGGGAACCCTTCCGGGAGTTCTTGACAGTCACATAAAAGGGATGATTTGCCGAGACACCTTGTGCATATCCGTTTTTCCAGCCCCGAGAGTGTGTCGTCAGGGAAAAATGAAAATGATGGGTTCCGGTCTGGTGGTACCAGTTCCCCTCTCCGTGACAGCTTTTATGTGACGACAGGAGGATGCCCTGCAGGATGGGATAGTCCGACATCTCTATGGAAGGATCCAGCCAGTCGCACACAGCCACACAGGACGAAAGTGTCATTCCGAAACCGTCTCCCCCGGCAGATATGAAATTCTGAACCTCGCGGGGATGGATTTCCGACTGGGGCTGCGTATATGTCCCCCAGGCAGAATAACCTCCCGGAATCATATCCAATTCATCCCTCCCCACCCTGGATATGAAGAACGGAGTTTCATAATCTATCTCACTGGAGTCCAAATTCATCTTCGCCGGGAACATAATCCTGAACTGTCTGCCGTGCTCGCCCGTGAAATTCTCAAGGCATACGTCGAAATCTATTTTCTTTATCGTATTGTATATCGTTATATTCTGAACCAGGACGGCATTCCTCATCGGAACCCTGTTCGTATAGGTCGTAAACAGCGGCCCCGTCTCAGTGATTTTCCACTCCGCCGGATGGCCGCCGGCCCTGTCCAGATCCCCCAGGAGCACAGTGAGGTCGGTTATCCTGACGAATTCACCGGCCCCGTTCCCTCTGTATTCCGCATCTATGACGTCACCCAGGGCGAATTTCTCACTTTCCAGCACATCCTTCCCGAGTTCCCGGTCGAACAACTTCACGATACCTCCATCCCCGAAGACCATATCATAAAATCCGTTCGAATAATAGTTGCTCCCGCAGCGGATTTCCTCTGACATCCTGCCGGCGCGTCTCTTCCGCGGAGTGACCTTATACGTCGAATACCCCATCGACGGCACCTCCGCCATAAATGAGGCATAAACGGTATCTCCCCGCATACGTATCTGGAAAGGGACTTCCTGTCCCTTTCCGTCAGTGACGGTGACTTCCCGGGAAGACACACGGACTTCCGCGATATCGTAACGGGACCAGGGGAGATCATTGAATACCAGAACGTCTCCTTCATCACCAGAGACCCGTGACACCAGTCGTTCCAACTGTGT
>DCIQ01000141.1:25767-29370 GCA_002317435.1 Bacteroidales bacterium UBA1722
CCGTGTTTTCCACCCAGACCGTGATCCGGATATATCGAAGCCATCCATCCCCTCCGGAGCTCCGCATCGGGATATGCGCCTCCCGAGAAGTGATTCACGGTGGAGAGCAGCTCCGCAGAAGGGAGCAATATTGCCGCAAGGCGCTTATCCAATGTCTGTTCATAATGGGCGGGGCCGTGGATGTAGAGCCACAGGTCCGGACGCTCCCCTTTTATCTTTTCATACGTGGATGCCGGAGTGTTCACCGCTGCCAGAAATCTCTCCATGGTGGAATATTTCAGACGCGGGAGCGGGACCTCAGCCAGCGCGGCTATCTCGTTCCAGCTGTCGATGAGCTCCGAGTATGAATCGGGCATGGAGGCATCGTTGCTCATTATGACGGCATACACCGGAGCCAGGGAGTGCTGTCTGTAATAATCGCCCCAGGCCATCACTCTGTCATGTACCTTGCCGAAGGCATTGATCACACCCCTGTCGAAAAAATGCCATACGAACTTCTCCCAGCCGTAATGGCCCACCGAGAAAACCCTGGCGGCGGTCCCGTCCGGACTGCTCCAGTCGTAGAGGCCTTCTTTCATCCTGGAGACGAACATGTTCGGGATGCCGCTCTTGGCCAGAATCTGGGGCATCTGGGCCGCCCGGCCGGGCACGTCCGGATTAAATGCGGTATTGATGTCACATCCCCGAAAGTTATCCTTCACCCATTTCCTCCCGTAATATGCCTGCCGGACAAGCTGTTCTCCGGAGGAGAGACCTTCATACGGCTGATTATAGGTGGCCCCCCAGGTGAAACGCCCTTCCCCGAGCCTCTGTTCCACCTCGGCCTTCCGTTCGGGACATGCTTCCAGGAGTTCCATCAGATTCAAGGTCTGTTCCATCTCGAAAGTGAAAGATGAATCCTCCTTCATCATATCCAGCGCCGGAATTATTATGTCGCGTATGCGTTCTTCACGACAGTGGTCCGGAGTATCCATCCACGCGATATCCTGATGAGACGACTGGATGATGTGGATTTCGCCTCCGGCAAAATACCCCCAATCTTTCTGCACAGGCGCATCGATATGCCTCGAATCGCACAGCCTCCCCTTCGACGAGAGTTCCAGGATGTAACTGTCGCCTATCATGGGCATCCAGGCCACAACGCTGTCCTGACGGGCGGTCCGTTCATAAGCCAACGGACATCCGTCGATGGTCAGTACAGCCTTGTCGGGACAGGCTGATGACATTACGACAGCTTCCAGCAGTTCCAGACGACCGTCTTTCTGACGATAAGAGAGAGGTTCCGCCGGTTTGACGTTCACGATATTCTGCGCACTCAATGAAGAGAGGGGAAAAAGGCACCACGCGGCCAGAAAAATGAGATTCCGATTCATATATACGGTATATTCCTATTCGTACAAAGTTAATATTATTTGGCCAAAATATGGTCACTGCGTATTTGTGAGGAACAACATGGCCAGACATTTCATGTGATTCAGAAAAACATTACCCTTTGACGACTATTTTATATATTTGCGAATGCATTTGCAATGAGGTGATTATGCGAAAGATATTCTTCATATCGGTTTTTCTGTCCTTTCTCGCCACAGCCGGTCAGGCTCAGTCGTCCAAATGGGATACAGACCTCTACGGTGTGACCCTGAAAGACATCGGATCTTTCAGAAAGGGAACTGAAATCCATATATCTTCCATTATGTTCTTCAGGGCGGGAGATGAAAACTCCCTGCCCGAATTCTCACTGTTCGACCACTTCGAACTGACCGTAAACGGAGAGAATGTGGGACCCTATATAAACAAAACGTTCAGCGGGATTTTCCGGTTCGACTGTTCCACCGTACAGAACGTCTGGGATGCCACCGTCATAGACAATATCCTGGATGATATGATAGAGAAGGGATTCCGCCATAACCTGCGGCAGGAGGCGGATCTCAGGAGCCGCCGATACATAAAACTGATAAAAGAGCATAGTCTCCTGCTGGACGATCCGGAGATTCAGCATTATGCCAACCAACTGCTGAACAGACTGATACCCGGCAAGAATACGGATGTGAGGACTTTCCACCATGACATAATGCTCATCCAGGACCCGGCCTGCGATTCCTTTATGTTTCCCAACGGCACGCTGGTTCTCAGCACGGGGCTGCTTACGACCATCCACACCATTGACGAACTTGCCGCAGTCATGGCCCGGGAAGTCGCTCACCTGATTCTGGACCACGCGATACAGAACTATCACATAAGTCATTTCAAACAGATTCTGCTCGGTTCCGTAACCACTTTCATAACGGACCTCATAAATACGTTCACCGGGTTCAGCATGTCCTCAAGTTCGGAATACTATTCCCCCGGGACCATCTCCACCTCCGACATATCACTCATAGACGGAATAATGACAGCCGCCACGAAGGAACTGGGATTGGGATACACCCGTGAACAGGACCGGCAGTGCGATGCCATCGCATTCGAGATACTCCGTGCCGCAGGATTCGATACCGATGCCCTCTCCACAGTACTCTGGCGGCAGAAGCAGGTTCTGCAGAAGGACCGCAAATTCGTCCGCACCCTCGCCGGGTATGAACCCATCGAAGTGGAAGACCGATGTCTGAAATACGGGAAACCAGCCCTCGATATCCACGCCCCCGAGTACGAGATAGCCATCAGCAGCGCGGCCACCACACAGGCCCAGATGATGTACAACGAGCACTACTACCCCATTGCCGAAAGGCTTATCAGACAGAACATGAGTCATCACATCTACTCTGATGATGACTGTATCGTCCTGGCGAACACACTGCTCGCCCTGTATGACACCGATGATATCTGTTACGAAGTTCTGTCGCTCGTCTCATCCGCACTGGAGATGAAGGAGGGGAATGTTCAGGCATACAGACCCCGAATCCTCGCCATGATCCGTCTGGGACGGTTTCAGGACGCTCTGGACGAACTTGAAAAATACTACGATGCCCTCGACGCTTTCCTCGCGACGAAAGACAACATCAAGGGGACATCGCTATGGGAGCCCTATTATCTGTATGTAGTCTCAGAGCGCGGCTGGATTCTGAAGACCAAGGCCAAACTGAGGGGGGAAATCAGCAATGCCGCCCCGGACAGCACATTTTCACAAGATTCACCATCATGTCCGTACTTACGGCGATGACCTCTCTCTTCCCCGGGATTACGCCCCCTGCGGGGCGTGCTGGGGTTTATGAGTCTCCTCTATGTCGGCAGAGCCGCCACAGAAGAGACAATGGGAACAATTCACTGATTATTTCTCTCGCCCGTGGAATTTTCGTAACCTCGTGGAGGTAAAAGATAATGTCATGGCTCAGAGACAAGCTTTACAACTGTTCAACGACCGGCAGATATGGATTTCAAAGGCCTCAAGAAAGAAAACTTCCGCGACAATATGACCAGGATGGAAAGTGCCCTCAATACTCTTGCAGAGGTGGCCACTACTGAATTGTCCCAGAAACAGAATCCCACAAACTTCGAACTGTAGAAGAAATATTGGCTCACTGAAGAAATCCGGGTGTCCACGTTTTCGCCAATATTATGGACAAAAGCCTTATATATTGCTCGTCGTGATGAAATGGACCGGCCACT
>DCIQ01000141.1:29447-30379 GCA_002317435.1 Bacteroidales bacterium UBA1722
AAGATGCGTGGGATCGGTAGAAAATGTGTAAATTTGTTTCCGTTGACGAACGGATATAAAACCAGATGCGTATGAAAGAGAAACTCTCAACACAGTACAATGATGCTGTAAAGCAGATCAAGACTGCTATCCTGCAGAGCCAGCTAAGGCTTTGAAGGGTGTGAATCAGGAACAGTTGGCTTTGTATTATGGGATAGGCAGGTTCATTTCGTATAATAGCAGGGAAGGATTCTGGGGAAAAGGAGCGCTTCCCACCATAAGCAAACAACTTATTGCAGAAATGCCTGGTTTAAGGGGGTTCTCTGAAACGAATCTAAAGATGATGCGCATCTTTTATGAAGAGTGGGAAGATCTGGAAACTAATTCGCCAGTCGCGACTGACGAATTACAAAATGCTGACGAACAACAAGATACAATTCGTCAGTTGCAACTGACGAATTTGGGAAGTTTCCCTTTGGTCGCCTTTTTAACCATCGGCTTCTCGCACCATTGTAAGATTCTCACTAAGGTTAAAGATATAGAGGAGAGGAAATTCTACATCCAACTCTGCTCTGATTTGAGCCTATCTGTTGATGCTCTTGAGAGAAAAATCGCCGAAGATGCGGCAGCTTAAGGAATTCTCAATCCCTGCAGAAAAGAGTTACCTGGACAGGGTGCGTGATGTTTTCCGGTTCTGCTGCGTGACTGGTTTGAGATATTCAGATGCCTTTAATCTCAGACGTGCCGACATAAAGGAGGACCATATTGAGGTGACAACCCAGAAGACCACCGACAGTCTGAGAATTCCTCTCAACACTCCGGCTTCTGCTATACTGGAGAAATATAAGAATGTCCCTTTCGAGAACGGAAAGGCACTTCCGGTCATTTCGAACCAGAAGATGAACGATTACCTGCGGGAATTATGCCGATTGGCAGGGATTGATGCTCCTGTG
>DCIQ01000085.1 GCA_002317435.1 Bacteroidales bacterium UBA1722
GGCTTTTACAGGGACGGAAATCCCGTATTTATCTACAGAGAATCTCTTCACCAGAAAGCGGAGAACCGGAGCAGAGGAGTATTCAGGTTCCAGACGGATGTGCAGGACACTTGCCTGAACGTCAGATATGCATCAGAACCGAGTAATGTGGGGGTGCATATCCTTATGTATCTGGATTATATTGAGCCTATGGAAAGAATCAGTTCAGAATATCAGTTTGAATGTTCGAAAATCACCGGTTCCGGAATATGGTTTTGGAATCCGGAGACCAAGAACGGCATTATCCTGCCGCGCAGATAGCCGGCATAAAACGAGAGCAGGCCTCCATATCGGAGACCTGCTCTTGTTTCTGACGTGATGTCGGATTACTTGGCAGCTTCTACGGAAGCTTTTCTGAAATCTTTCATCAGTTTGCTGATATTGAGGGCATTCTTGCGGGCACGTGTGCCGGCGGCCTTGTTTCCTTTAGCTACCTGAGCTTCAGCATTTTTCTGGAATTCTGCGATTTCTGCATTGATTTTTTCAACGAGTTCTTTCATGATGGATTAAAATATTAAGTGAATGAATGAGTTGGCACTATTTGTGTTATAAAAATAAACAATTTCAAAAGTATATGATTATTACATAAAAAGCAAATTATTTTATATTTGTCGTTAGTTTTCAATCAAATAGATAGATAAATGAAGATAAGACCGTTTCTTGCCATAGTCTCATTGGCATTTTTGGCGTCATGCTCGAAATCGGAATTCGAACCGACTCCGGATCCCAAACCCGAGGATGATTATGAACAGATAGGGAAGAGTATGCTGGATGAGATATTCGGCACATATTATTGGTGGTGTGACGAGTCTCCGACTCAGGTCGGATGGAATTCCGATTTCTATGACTACTTCGACAAACACCTTGTTTCCGTTGACAGATGGAGTTGGATGACGTCCGGAGAAGAGTTCCGTGACAGTCAGGAAGGTGTATCTTCCAGTTCATACGGATTTTCACTGGGACAACCCATCGAAGTCTATGGCGACTACAACGTTTATGTCAGATATGTCTTTCCGGACACGCCTATGGCCGGAGCCGGTGTATGCAGGGGATGGAGGATGGATGTGATAGGTACATACCGTGTGGCTGACCTGTTGAAATCAGAGGCGGGTGTGACACTTCTGAACAGTGAACTGAACCGCGACAGCAACCATTTCGAATTCTGGGACGGCGGGAGCACACACTCCGTCGATGTCTCCAAAGCGGCGATTTCCACCCGTTCCTACCTCGTCAGGAAAGTGTTTGCACCCGGAGACTTTCCGGGTCTGAATCGTTATGTAGGCTATTTCAATTACTTTACTTTCAATGATTATCTGGACAGTGACATCGCCGAAACCGTATCCTTGTTCTGGAATTCGGGCATCTCGGACCTGATTCTGGATCTCCGTTATAACGGTGGCGGCAGCATCAATGCTCTTTCCAAATTGGTGGGACTTCTTTCACCGTCTGAACTGGACGGAAAAGTTTTCTCCATTACAAAGCATAATAAGAACTTGAGTACGCTGGATGACTACACTTATTATGATATTCCCGGGGAATCCCTCGAACTGAGAAAGCTGTATGTCATCACCGGCGCCGGGACCGCATCTGCCAGTGAAGTGTTGATAAATGGTCTGAGGGACGGACTTGGAGCGGGGAATCTGATAATGGTGGGTGATACCACTTACGGAAAACCGAATGGCATGTATGCTTTCGCATATCCGGAAGGAAGCAAATCCGACTACTACGGAAAGGCGGATTATGTATTTCTGCCCATCTGTTTCTATACTACCAACAATTCAGGACAATATATACCAAATAATGGTTTTGTTCCGGACATATATGTTTCGGACGACCTTTATCACGACTGGGGGACGGATGAACTTCTGATAAAGACTTGTCTGGAACTGATAACCGGTGCACGGACCAAAAGTTCTCCCGCCGATATCACCCCGGACAGGGAGATATTGACGGGAGGATTCAGGATTCCTGTCGGAGAAGATTCCGGGAACTATGGGCGGCTGATCGCCCCCCCTGCCGGAATCACTTCTGTAGAGTAGCGTATTTCTTGCCGTATTTCATCATCTGTTCCAGATATCCTTCCGTGTAGTCGGGACGGTAGTCGGTGACTGTGCCATCCGAATCTGTAACAGGGATGATATCCGGATTTACGAATCCGCCGTAGGGCTTGAGTTCGAGTGAAGCATAGCGGTCGAGAACTTCTCTGTGCAGTTCCGGATCGATCTTTATGGCGTATTTTTCCACCAGAGCCTTCCCGGCCTGATAGTCGCCTTCAGATTTGATTCTCTGAATCTCTGCCAAGAGTTCTCCGAACAGTCCTCGGAGAGCCGTATAATCGTTGATTACGAAATATGTCTTTCCGTTACGGGTCCTTTTTTCGATGATTCCGTCGGGTGCTCCCTTTTCATAGCACCAGTCGGCGATCAGTTTTCTGTTCTGCATATGTGCCTCGGTGTTGGTCTTTCCGAACTCCACCCTTACGAATTGGGTGAACACCCCGTTTCTTATATAACTGTCATAACAGGCTTTGTATGCTTCGCTGTCGGGGATGATGCCAAGTTCCACCAGTTTGTCATCTGCCATATAGTAGAGAGCGAAAAGGTCTGCTCTGGTCTCTTCGAGGGTAGAACTGAATTCTGCCAGGGCACCCGGGGAAGTGCCGGGGAGAAGCTGCCCGGAACCGTGGCCGAGACATTCGTGGAGGTCGGTGTGGAGATTGTCAGTGACGGAACCATACTTCCTGGCGCGTTCGATTTCCTGCTCGTTCCAGGCGAATTCTGAAATCATGCTTCTGGGCGATTCCATCGCAGCCTTGTCATAGGCGTCAGTGATGTTTTCGATGGTTACGGATTTCGACCCGTATTCTTTTCTGATCCAGTCCGCATTAGGCAGGTTGATGCCTATGGGGGTGGAAGGATAACAGGCACCGGCCAGAGTGGATACGGTGATAACCTTCGCGGACACACCTTTGACCACCGGTTTCTTGAATTTGGGATCGATCGGTGAATGGTCTTCGAACCATTGGGCGTTCGCCGATATTATCTCTGTCCGTCGGGATGCTTCGTGGTTCTTGAAATTGACGGTGGCCTCCCATGTGGCCTTCATTCCCAGCGGGTCATCATAATCCTCTATGAAACCGTTTACGAAATCGATATCGGAGCCGGTGTCCTGTACCCAGGCTATATTATATTCGTCCCAGGCCGTCAGGTCTCCGGTCCTGTAATACTCTATCAACTTGGCGATATAGTCCTGCTGTCTCTCATTCTCGGCGACTGCGGAAGCGGCTTCCAACTCTTCTGTTATCCTGTCTATCGCCGGGCCGTACAGTCCTCCGGACCGGTATGTCTCCTCGCATACCACTCCGTCCTTTTTCACCAGACGGCTGTTCAGCCCATAGGAGACAGGTCTGGGGTCATCCGGCTTTCTGAGTGAGGCGTAGAAATCAGCAGCTTCTTTCTGTGATACGCCTTGATAGAAATTGACGGCGGATTTGATTACCAGATCTCCGTCGGTGCCGGTATATTTTCTCTGGGGATAGATGTCGGGATCATAGATGACTGACAATATCTGCTCACAGTCCGTGATCCCTACTGCACTCATGAGTGATGCGAAATATTCTCTGGAGCAGGTCGGGAGTATCTTGTCTTCGGAATAGTGATGGTGGATGCCGTTGCTGAAGAACACTCTCTTGGCATAGACCAGAAAATCCTGATATTCCCTGCAGTCGCGATCTCCGGAATATTTTTCTATGATGTTCTCCAGGATGTGGCGTACGGGCAGGTTGGCGGTGCAGTACTGGTCCCAGATTATGTCCCGTCCCCATTTGGCGGCTTCCCCGAGATGATACAGGTATTCTTTCTGTTTAAAAGTCAAGTCGTCCCATCCGGGGATTTTATATCGGATGATTTTCAAATCCGCGAATTCGTCTATGAGATATTTGAATTCACCTTGGGATTCCTGTGTCCCGGTATTGTCGCAGCAGGCACACATAATAACACCGGCTCCCGAAATCAGGAGCAGCCTTTTGATTGATAACATAAAAACAGTTGGATTTTATAGATGATTCCGTCATTTCCTGCCGCGAAACATATTCGTGACGAAGGATGCGGTCTTGTAGAACAGATTGAATGCTTTATTATGTGCGGCCAGCGCTTCGCATCCGAGGTTCAGCAGTTTGGTGGGGGAGAGGAAGTCCCACAGGCTGCGGACCCTGTACATTACCATCACTTCCTGATGCTCTATGCGGGAAGCCAGAAGGCGCTGCTGATAATGCAGGTCATTCATGGTCTTTATCCGGGTATATCCCTGTCTTCTGAGTTCTTTGTCCATGATATGTCTATATGTCGGAGGAGTGATCGTCAGAATTCTGGTGCGGCTCGAAAAACATTCTGATGAATATCCTGAGATTCTGGTTCAGCATCAGATGGTTCCGTCTCAGATAAAGGAGCAGTATCATAAGGAGCAGGATGCCGAATGTGATGACCGGGCCGATTACTGTCGAATCAGTGATGTTGTTCAGCCATCTGCTGAGGCAGATGGACAGGAAACCCAGAGCCAGACAGCACATGAACATCATGGCGAAGAAGTACATGAGCTTGCTCAGAATTCTGGCCAGATTTTCCGCTGCGGACAGTTTGGCCTGATCGATACGCAAGTTCAGATAGTTCTTCAACTCTGCGAACAGATCACTCAGTGGATTACTGTTGATATCCTCCATAATGCTTATGCCTGGGGTTCTGTTTCGGGAGACTGGATGCTTTCGGAAGCCTGCTTTTTCATGTGCTCGGCATATTTCTCCTTCAGGTTCCGATATTCACTGTCGACAGTTTCTTTAATCTTCTGTCGTGTCTGTGCTCCTGTTTCCGTAGAGAAAAGCAGGGCGATGGCAGCGCCTGTGACTGCTCCGCCGATAAATGCAAATAGTACGTTCGCTTTCATTGTAGTTTTTTGTTGATTCCTTCCCGCAAAAATAGAAAAAGTATCAAAGAAGTCAAAGGTTGACAGGAAAAAAGAAAATCTTATTATTTTTGCGGAAAAGTACACTATTTGATGATGAAGTGTTTTAGAATTATTCATTTCCTGCTGTTCGTGCCGCTGCTCACCGCTGTATCGTGTTCCTGCGAGAAGGAGGAGATGACGGTAGGCCGGGTGGTGTTGCTGTATCTGGAAGGGAATAATGATTTGGTATCCTATGCCCGTCAGAACATCAGTTCCATAAATTATGGATTTCTTCCCGACTATTATAGCGCAGGAGACGGTGATGTCTTTCTTATGTATTGTCATCTGAAAGGCTCCAAACCATATCTGGTCAGGATGTCGAAGACCTCCTCGGGGAAGGTGAGGAGCGACACGCTGGTCCGTTATCAAAATCATGATTCGTGTGATCCGGCGGTCCTGAAGAATGTGATGGACTACACGTTTAAGGAATATCCCGGAAGAGAGAGAGGACTCATCCTGTGGTCCCACGGCTCCGGTTGGCTGCCCGAGGGCTATTATGCCGATCCCGTGGAGTTTTCGAGTCTCTCTTTCGGGACCGTGTCTCCGGGGGAGACTTCCGGCGCCCCTCTTGTCCACATTCCCCTGCCGGAAGACCCTTATTCCCATCTGGTGAAGAGTTTCGGTGTGGACGACGGGTATGACAGCGAGATGGACATCGTGGAGATGGGCGAAACTCTTGCCGGTCAGCAATTGGACTACGTAATCTTCGACTGCTGCCTGATGGGAGGGGTGGAAGTGGCATATCAGATTCGGGACAAGTGCGATTATGTAGTGGCATCGCAGGCAGAGATTCTGGCCAACGGTTTTCCTTATGAAAGCCTCATCGGAACTTTGTTCGCCGACAGTCTGTCCGTACATGACAGAATCGTCCGGGCTGCCGGGGAGTATTATGAATATTACAGATACGAATCGGCCACCGTGTCGGCCCTCAGGACAGATGCACTCGAGTCTCTGGCCCTCTCGGTCAAGGCGGTCATGGATGCCGGAGGGAGGGAAAGCACACAGGAAATTCCGATAGACAGAGATGGTGAGATTACTTCCATTCAACGATATTTCAGAATGAACAGACATTGGTTCTACGATCTGGACGACTATATCGGTCACATCTGCGAAGACCAGGGCCTGTATTCCGCATTCGAATCGGCCCTTTCTTCCGCAGTCATCTACAAGGCGGCCACGCCGTACTTCCTGAGGACAGGGGGTGGTTTCGCTATCACTCACCATTCCGGTCTGAGCACATTCATAGACCGTCCGAAAAGCAAATATCTGGAGACATATTACAAGTCCCTCGACTGGTGCGGTGACAGCGGGATGCTGGAGTAGGAGGATGATGTGACGGAGGGGGAGATGCATGATAAAGGAAACGGGAGTCGTGAATTGAATCACGGCCCCCGTTTCAAGTTCTTGCCGAGAGAAGATTATTACTTCTTGAAATACCTGTTGTAAAGTCCTTCGAAAGCCTTTCCGTGACGGGCTTCATCCTTCGCCATCTCATGAACGGTGTCGTGGATGGCATCGAGATTGGCCTGTTTGGCGAGTGTGGCGATTCTCTTCTTGTCAGCGCAGGCGCCGGCCTCGGCTTCCATCCTCATCTTGAGATTGGTGGCGGTGCAGGGAGCCACCACTTCACCGAGGAGTTCTGCGAACTTCGCGGCGTGTTCCGCCTCTTCCCAGGCGATTCTCTTATAGGCCTCGGCCACTTCGGGATAACCTTCGCGGTCAGCCTGGCGGGACATGGCGAGATACATCCCGACTTCA
>DCIQ01000061.1:0-5743 GCA_002317435.1 Bacteroidales bacterium UBA1722
AAACAGATTCATAAAGATTACCAAGCTATTTTTTAATGATGACTTAGCCAAAAAAATGGATATAATAAAGTTTTTGTGAATACTGGCGAAATGGCTATCTTCGCGGCACGGTTCTGAAATCGTTTCTGCCTCCGTAGTTTAATGGATAGAATGAAAGATTCCGGTTCTTTTGGTTGGGGTTCGATTCCCCACGGGGGTACTACTTAAAAAGTCAGATACTTAATTATCAAGCATCTGACTTTTCTTTTTGCCCGCACTGTTCAAAAGTTCCCCAAAAAAAGTTTTGTCAGTCAATTTCAAATTCGGTCCTGACTCTGTGAATCAGACGGATGGAGTCAAGTGAGCACATCACATCCCTCTCACAGGATGCCAGTTCTTCACGCTGTTCCTTCTGGAGATATATCGGGAAATCCTTCGGAAGAGGCAGAATATTCAGCGATGTTTTCTTACCGACCAGATCAGATACTCTGACATACATAGTCCTGCCGTTCCAGAAATTGTCTTCGACCATCTCTTCGCCGGCCCAGACCTGTGCGATGTCTCCGCGATAAGAGATGGCTACGAACCAATCTTCTGGATTATCAAGTTCAGGAACTTCGAAAGTCCAGGATGCTGCCTTCTTCATCTCATCACATCCCGGGAGCATAGGGAGCCCTTCTACCATTTCAGGTACTCTGGCCGGATCCGCCTTTTTGGTCTGTGTGGCCGTAAGCTCAGCACCGTTCATCCAGGACTCGCACATCACCTTGTCACCGTCCACATAGAGAATGTCATTACTGAAGAGCACTTGACCGCCGACTTTATAAGCGTTCAGCGACTTCTCTGGGCTCATAACCACTATGGTGACACCATCTGCTTCAAAGGGTTTGTCAAACTCAGGTGACACCACTTCGCCACCGATGCTGATTCGGGCTTCAATTCCCTGCACTGCTGCAAAATAGACGGCATCATCAAGGGTGCAGAAAGGCTGTGCCGTAGCCCAGTCGATATTCAATGTCTTGAAGGTCAGGCCATACGGAAACACGAATGAAGAGCCTTCCGGGACCGCTATGGTCTGTCCGCAGAACTCAAGATTATTGGTCCCGAGGGGTTTCATCCTCTCGTAATTGTTCACGAACACGAAACCGCTCTTTCCGTTACTGCGTACTGCACTCCGCACCTGAGACTTGCCGATTACAGGATCCATCGCGGAAAGTTCCCCGCCCCAGTCGTGAAGAAACTGGTTGATAAGGCGGAGATGGTGATACCAAAGAGTCGGAATACCCATTTCGCCAAGAGGAGCGTGGAAGTCATACGCCCTGCCGGGAAGGTCGTTCGCATTAGTGTATTTCGAATCCCGGCGTTCGGCATAAGTCCCGTTCGGGTTCCATGGGTTCGTGCCGCCGTGATACATAAAATAGCCGGGCATGTTGCACCCGATGCCCAGACGGGTTATCACGCTGGCCCTTATGTCATTGTCGTAGATTCTGATTCGGCGGTGATAGGAGGTCGCCATTCCGGTACCGAGCTCGCACATAAGGTTTGGATATGAAAGGCCCGGGAGGGGACAGGGTGCGCCGTTGAAAAGCACCTTCGCCTCCTTTTCCCCTTCGGGGTCGGCGTTCCAGCGGAGGTCCTTGAACTCGAAGGACTCGTTGTACTGGGCGGGCATATCGGTGAGTTCGGTGTTCCAGAAGCCGTCGACATAATTGCCGCAGAGCGGCAATAACTCACCTTCGTCAGTCCCGTCTTCGATGTACGGCCCTTCGGTCTTCGTATAGAAGGGAAGGTCGAAGCCGGCCTCGATGGCCATCGCCTTGAGGGTGTTCAGATACTCCCAGGGACCCCAGCACTCGTTGTCGACCTGGAAGCCCACTATCGGGCCGCCGTCCTTCCACATCAGCCCCTTGGTCTGCCCGCCGAGGGCGTCGTAGTAACGCTTGACCTGCGCCAGGAATCCGGGGGCCATAGTGCGTATCTCGAAGTTCGCAGAGTCGGCCAGGCACTTGTCTACAGACCATTCCGGAAGACCGCCCAGATACCATTCCCCATGCGCCCACGGTCCGGGACGGAGCAGCACCTTGAGGCCGCATCTGCCGCACTCCTCTACGAATTCACGAATGTTATTTCTTCCTGTAAAATCGAAGGTTCCCTCCACGGGTTCCATATAATTCCAGAACACATATACGGAGGCAATGTCTATGCCGCCTGCCTTCATTTTCAGCAGTTCCGTCCTCCACTGCGAGGGGGCAAGGCGCTGGAAATGGATTTCCCCTGCTACAGGTATGACCCGTTCACCATTGATGATGAAACCTTTTGAATCCACGAGGATGGTCTCCCCGTCAGGGTTTACGGCTGTGCCGAATTCGAAATGCTTCTCTCCGGCGCAGGACATCAGAGCCGCAGCCAGTACGAATATTATAAATATCTTTCTCATACCAATATGCGATTCTTATGCTTCTTGGTCTCCAAATATTCTTCTAACCACGCATCCATCCACGATTTTGGTTGCTTTATTTCTTTGCCGGAATACTTTTCAAGCTGATGCCTGAAATTTGCCAATTGTTCAGCTTTAGTTCCTTCGTAGATACCGGTCATGTAAAAATCATACTTTCCGCCGAAGGTCTTATCTATATAGAACTTAATTTTGAACTGTTTACAAAAATATATCCTTCCCCGCTGATTTCCAAATCGGACTTGCGTCATTACAAGATAGTGAATAACTCCACCATCAGAACTTTTATTCCAAAGGCGGATCCGATGAAAGCGTCCTGAACAACAGGATAGCTATTCCAAGAATTCAGGAAACCATAGGCATTCAGTCTCCATTCTCCTTGATTTCTTCGTATGGCACNNNTCTTCTGCCGGTCCGACGGAATAACGACGCACTTTTCTCTGCACGAACATCTCGAAGACACCGTAACCGAGTATCGCTATCCCGAAGAGTCGGAAGATGAAATTCGAAGACTCTTTCGGCATAAAGAACATAGCCAGACCGACAACTGCGATAAGTATCGGAAAAACGAAAACAGAACCCTGCATCCCGGATTGTTTTCTGGCATATGCCGTCTCAATAATAGAACCGATTCCGAAGATCAGGAGCAGGAAACCGAAAAGAAATACCAGAAAGTTGACGAAGAATTCGCTGAATATGATCAGTACGAGGCCGAACACTATATCGAGGAATCCGTTTACGGCAAGTAGATTCAACACTTTCCCATCCTTCCCGAAATTGGATCTGACAAGTGCCGCCAATCCGAGTACGAGGATTATCAGACCCAGTATCAGACAAGTATAGGACTTGGCCTTCTCCGGCCAGATGATGAAGGCAAGCCCGACAAGAAAAGTAAGAATCCCTCTGAGATACCCATACGAGCGGCCGTATATAAGATTTAAAGGTTTCATAGTATTTGGAAATTAATGTGTTTGAATGACTTCAGTTATGCGGGAATCGCTCGGGAACTAACGGTTATGAAACGTTCAGGAATCTGTTGGAACTTTCTACGACATCGCCCCGTCTATCTGAATCACCTGTCCGCTCACATAAGAGGAGAGATCCGATGCGAGGAACAGGACCACCTTGGCGATCTCGTCCGGTTCGGCACCGCGTCTGAGAGGAATCCTTTCACACCACTGCTTAAGAGTCTCCTCGGGTAGTTGTCTGGTCATCTCTGTCATCACGAAACCGGGAGCCACCGCATTCGCACGGATATTCCTCGAACCCATCTCCTTCGCGATGGATTTGGCAAGACCTATCATCCCCGCCTTGGAGGCGGAATAATTACACTGTCCGGCATTGCCTGCCACACCTACCACCGATGAGATATTGATTATGCTCCCCTGCCTCTGCCGTGCCATCACGGGCACCACAGCGTGGCAGAAATTGAAGGCAGATTTCAGATTCACCGTCAGAACGGCATCCCACTGCTGCTCCGACATCCTCATCAGGAGACCGTCGCGGGTGATACCGGCATTATTCACCAGAACATCGATATGACCGAAATCCTTTTGGATCTCACTTACCACGGAATGTGTCTGTTCGAAATCAGCGGCATTCGAGACATACCCCCTGCACTTCACGCCCAGAGCCGATATTTCGGATAACGTATTCACGAAAACTTCATCCTCGGCTATATCCGTAAAAGCTATGTCGGCACCTTCGGAAGCCAGCCGCAGGGCTATCGATTTCCCGATTCCCCGGGCGGCACCGGTAACGAGCGCCGTTTTACCTGTCAGTAATCCCATAATTGACTATCTTTTTTTTGATTTCACTTCTCCGGCTTCCCGCTCTTCTCCATATCCTCCATAATATACTCTATCACCTTCTTACGGACATCGAACGGACACAAATCATCCAGCCCCATATATCTGACCGCCACATTCACTATTTCCTCCTCAGGAATATCAGCACCACGTCCCTGTACAGCCAGATAATGCATCCCTGCATCTACGAGCACTCTTTTCGGCACCAATCCTATCAACTCGGAACCTGTCACCCGAAAGCCTCTGCTGCCGGCACTGCGGCACACCTCATCGAATGCCTTATGCACAGGCGTGACATTAATATCCGTTACATTCATCGACACCTGGGCGATTCCGTATTCTTCTATATACCAGCCGATGGCCTTCACACCTTTCAAAGTCCCGCGGATCCATACGGCATTCCCGTCCGCATCTTTCACTTCAGGTCCCGTATCCGCATCACCCTCACGCAGTTTGCGACCTTTTTCACGGACATCACAAGCCACTGAATACGCGACGGGGACCGAAGTGGTATTCAAATTGAAATTTATGGCCACCAGAAAATCCCTGGCACCGCAAGCCACAGCACCCGAACGGGCCACCTGTGGAGTATATTCTGCAGGACCGAAATCCGGTTTCCATCTCGCCTGTGCCAGTCTCCCCGGAAGCCCTTCGTACTCCCCCGAACGGCATACTGCAAGATTTCTGCGTTCGGGGACGAATGCGGCACTTTCATAAGCGAACACGGGGATACCCAATTCGTCACCGATTCTCCTGCCAAGTTCACGGGCATAAGCCACACACTCTTCCATAGTTACTCCGGAAACGGGTATCAGCGGAAGGACATCGGTAGCCCCCATTCTGGGATGCTCCCCGTGGTGGCATCTCATATCGATAACTTCGGACGCCTTCCGGACAGCCCTGAAAGCAGCCTCCACCACCTTCTCAGGCTCACCGACGAACGTCACTACAGTACGATTGGTGGCGGCACCGGAATCCACATTGAGAAGGAGGACCCCTTCTACGGATTCCACGGCATCGGTAATCTGCCCGATTATCTGCAAGTCACGTCCCTCGGAAAAATTGGGGACACATTCCATCAGTCTGCGCATCATACCAGAAATCATTTCTTATCCGGCGGAATCGGATAATCCTCCCTGTTACGACTTTTCCATATTATATGTTCCCTTCCATCTATCTCCTGCAGAACATTCTCCATATATCCGGGGAAAAATACAGAAGTGCGATAAAATACCGGAAAGTCACACGCTTCACGAATCTTCATCCGTACGGAAGATGAAATACTCTGCCTCGTAATGACGAACCGGTCCACGGGACGAAGTTCCGGTGACCAGAAAAAGTCCTTCAGTTTCATCTTCTCCTTCTCCTTCTTCCACAAATACCACAAGGGGTATGCATCACTTTTAATGCCTCCCATATAATGCACACGCTCTATCGAGCCGTCGCGGAATGTGGCCGACATAATTTTGGAATCCTTCTGATTCATGGTGGTCACCACCGA
>DCIQ01000061.1:5840-7801 GCA_002317435.1 Bacteroidales bacterium UBA1722
CCGTCATCTCAGGCGACTTTATCTGATTATAGTACATCCCCGGAGTCTGTTCAGATACGATCAATGCATTGGAAAGGAGATACGCCCTGTCCAAAGTCCGGTTCCTGACGACCATCTGCATGCTGTCGGAAGCGATCTGCGTCTTAATCTCCCTCCACACTATCGGTCTGCCGTATAATCTGGCGATGGAATCCACGTCGAAGTATTCGATAGAGTCACAAACCATCTGCAGGCCCTCCCGAAACATCATGACATGATGATATCCGTGCATAAAATTTATTTCCGTGGAGTCCTTCCAGTTTTTCAGGACGGAATCCATAGCGGCGATCATCACCGAATCCGGCACCATCATCGAATCGTGAATGAAGAGAGAATCCGCTACGGTGAGAGAATCACAGACGAAGGCCATCTGCTCTTCGGGAGAAATGACTTCCTCTCGGGATTCGGCACCGGATTCCCGACCCTGGCCCTGAGGTCCGCCGGATGGACGAGGTCCCCTTCTGCGGTCCTGCCGCTCTTCTGCCGCAGCCACGGCAGCCGCCTCATCCGAGGCGTTCTTTCTGGCATTCGCCACAGGATCCACATCCAACAGTTTCAATCTTTCGTCCGCCATCTGAAGTTCCTCCTGAGGAATCATGAACTTCATCAATGTCTCGAACACCAATGTATCGGCCCTCAGAAACAAGGAATCCCTCATCTCTCCCTCAGAATCTTTCTGAACCGCGATAACAGCGGGATTTTCGGTCAAAAGCGCGTGACGGGGTGCATCGGTAAACCTTACATAACCTCCGGCGGCCATCACATTATGTGCCGAATCCAGAAGCTGCACGTTCCCGAACATCTCCGTCTCCCTCCCGACTCTGTCATAAAGCAGTTCATCGCACCATCCCTCATAATCATCCGTAAGGAGATAAACCTGTTCATCGAACATCACTTTCGAATCCTTCTTATCATACCAACCGCCACCGGATTGGATATAATTCCGTCCGTACCATCCCTTGGCCCCGTTTCCGAAAAAAGCCTTTTCCAGATCCGTCCTGTATTTCATCTGCCCTGAAGCGAAAAAGGCGGAATCGGAGAACATCTCCACATCCTCTTCGAAAGTAAAAAGTTTCAAGGCGGATTCGAACTTGCCCATAAGACTCTCTATGATATTGCCGTCTCTGTCCTTCATCGACCCTCCCGAACGGAAAGTGGCTATACTGTCCCTGGTGCTGTAATCCAAATCGTTGGTTCGGAGGATATTGCTGTCACGATCTTCCAACTGGACCAGCGTACCACGGAAAGAAGCCACACTGGAAGGTATATCATAGTGGAGCCTGTCAGATGACAAAACTGCATTATCCTGAATAATCTGTACGTTTCCCACCGCATCTATATACTGTCCCTCAACACACCAGAAAGCAGTGTCGCAGTACAGATAGGTATCATTGTGCAGAAAACGCACATCTCCTTCAGCCCTCCTGAACGAACGCCCGTCCTTCTCCACCAGTTTTACCCTGGATGCGGTAAGCAGACGGACCAGAGAATCCCTGGTCTCCTGCCCGGAATCCTGTGAGAAGGAAATCGTGGGGAAGAAAATCAGAAATAATATAAAACTGAGCAGACGACGCATCAAATGGAAACAATCTATGATTATCTAACCCATCCCTTCCTGACAAAATCACATTTCTGGAACAAGGGGTCTATGACTATATAGGCCGTCTTCTGTTTCTCATCCAGAAATTTATTTACAGCCGCAGACTGGAGCTGCTGCTGGGCCATATCGGTCAACATTTGCAAATCCCTGTCGATATCTGCGGTATGTGACGGAATTATACGGTCCAATTTGACTATCTTATACATCGTATATCCGTCACGACCTTCATTGTCACTGGATTCGAAAGGAGCCGAGACATCCCCTTCCTTCATATCCTTCAGAACGGCATAATCAGCAGGCTTCAACTGGTCTTTCGCGAACA
>DCIQ01000153.1 GCA_002317435.1 Bacteroidales bacterium UBA1722
CTGCACCGGAGCGGAAGTCCTCGCCAGCGCGGCAGCCGCACACGATATCTGGCTGGTGCACATCTCGACCGATTACGTGTTCGACGGAAGGAAGGACACCCCCTATTTCGAAGCGGAAAGAGTAAATCCGCGCACTGCATACGGACGCACCAAACGTGCCGGCGAGACAGCGGTGCAGCGCACCGGCTGCAAGTCCATAATCATCCGGACGGCCTGGCTCTATTCCTCTTTCGGAAAAAACTTCGTAAAGACCATTCTCCGGAAGTCGGAAGAAGGTGAGATCAACGTCGTGGATGACCAGTTCGGGACCCCGACGTACGCCAATGACCTGGCCCGGGCCATACTGCACATCCTTCCCCAGCTGGACGGATCTCCCCGCTACGGTGAGATTTTCCACTACACTGACGAAGGAAGATGCTCCTGGGCGGAATTCGCCTCCAAAATAATCCAGCTGAAACACATCGACTGCGTGATAAGCCCCATCACCACCGACATGTACCCCACCGCCGCCGAACGTCCCAAATACTCCGTGCTGGACAAGACCCTCATCCGCACCGCATTCGGAGTGGCGACACCAGCCTGGGAACGCTCCCTGGCGAAAATGCTGAAACTGGTGGCATCCGACGGCGAACGCCTCTAGTCCGTGAGCCGCCCGATCGGATATCTGCTGGTGACATGCACCTTCCTGCTGGTGAGTGCGGGGATGTCGTATGCCGGAAATTCTTACGAGCCTTTCCGCTCGGAAGCGGACAAACTGCGGATTACACCCCGATATGGGGTCGGATATACCCCCGAAACCCAGATTTCGGCCATAGGAGGCATCAACGGAACCTACAGGACAGCCTGCGACATAAGGATTCCCTTCTCATACTTCGATGTCCTGGCCGGCATCTCCACAAATCTTTCCGTGTCCGCTTCCATAAAAGGCGCCTGGTATTCCCCGTATATGGATACCCGGATGGAAGGATTCCGGATCAGATACGGAGGACGGTTCAACTATACCCCGAAACGTTTCTACGGAATAGGGTACGAAGCCGGGGTCCAAGGTCTGTACAGCCGGTTCCGCGAAACGTCTTTCCTCATCTGGACGATTCCCCTGTTCAGAATCGCGCGAAACCTGTACCTCGGCCCCTCGGCAGGTTTCGAGACCGTCAGGATGAGTGATTTCACGTCCGGCGGACTGGAAGAACCTGTCGAAAGATATTCCTCATTCTCGGCAGGGGCCCTTCTGGAATTCGACTCCAGGGACGACCGCATCCGGACACAGAAAGGAATTCTCTTCAGTCTCGAACAGCGCATATCTCCGGCATTCAATTACGGAACCGGATACAAGACCGTCATCACCGCCGATTTCTTCCTTCCGCTATGGAAAGGTTCGGTTCTGGCCTTCGACATCTACGGTCATCTGAACGGCGGTTCATCCCACTGGATAACCTGGGAACAGGTAGGGGACGAGACACGCATGAGGGGCTACTATTCGGGACAGTACCGGGACCGGAATTTCATATCCGCCCAGATGGAACTCCGCCAGGACTTCACCCCTGTCCACGGAGGAGTGGTATGGGCCGGATGCGGAAACGTTTTCCCCGATTTCGGAGCACTGGACATATCCAAGACCCTCCCCACCGTCGGAGCGGGATACCGTCTGAGCATTCTGGGACTGCTGTTGAGAATTGATGTCGGATTCGGCCTTGCAGGCCAATGGGGATTTACCGTGGGAATGGGGCACGCCTTCTGAGCCGCCCGGTTACGTTCAGTCCAAATCGTCCCCCAGCAAGAATTTTTCGGGATACTTCCCCACCACACCCTTGTCCTTATACCACTGACGGATTCTCTTCAGGTCAGCTTGGGCATCGTCCGTAAGTTCCATTCTCTCCCCTCTCCCCACTTCTTTCTTCTTCCAGTCGAAATAACCGGTATAGACCGGGACTCCGGCAGCCCTCGCTATGGTGTGGAATCCCGTTTTCCACCTTTTTACAGGCTTTCTGGTCCCTTCGGGAGCGATACACAGATGAAGCTCATCCCTCCTGTCGAATTCATTTATCATCTGCCGCACCAGAGAGGCCCCGCCCTTGGTGCTCCGGTCCACGGGGATGGCACCCAGATCATTTATCATGATATTCCTGACAGGCCATTTGAAGAACTCCTTCTTGATCATGATTCTGGCCTTTCCACCCACCGAAGTATAATAAAGCCACGAGACTATAAAGTCCGCGATACTGGTATGGGGCACTCCCAGAATCACACATTTCTTCTCGGGTACAGGAGGCTCCATAGCCGTCCATCCGAGGAATTTCAATATTCGGGCCGCTGTTTTCCGTTTCATAATCTGTCAAGATCCACTTCTATGGAGTCCAGATCCGAACGCAGATTCTGCCTGATGAAACTCTGACGGTCCGGCGTATTCTGACCCATATAGAATTCCAATATCGTATTTATGTTGTCTTCCGAAGATATCCTCACCTTGTCCAGACGCATATTTTCACCTATGAATTCCCTGAACTCATCCTGAGATATCTCCCCGAGACCTTTGAAACGTGTTATCTCCTGATCCTTGCCCAGTTCGGAGATGGCCTTCATCTTCTCGTCCGAATTATAACAGTAGACGGTCTGCTTCTTGTCCCTGACACGGAACAGGGGTGTCTGGAGAATATACAGATGCCCTGTCCGGATAAGGTCCGGATAAAGCTTCAGGAAGAATGTCATCAGCAGGAGACGGATGTGAAGTCCGTCGTTATCGGCATCCGTGGCGATTATGACCTTGTTATATCTGAGGTCATCTATGTCGTTGTCTATGTCCAGCGCCGCACGGAGCATTATAAGTTCCTCGTTCTTGGTCAGTTCGTCCGACTTCTTGATGGCATTGAGGACCTTTCCGCGGAGGCTGAACACGGCCTGGGTCTTCACGTCCCTGATTTTGGTGATGGAACCGCTCGCGGAATCCCCCTCCGTAATGAACAGCGAGGACTTGTCGGCCAGGACATTCTTGGAATCGGTATAATGTATGTGGCAGTCGCGGAGTTTCCTGTTGCATAGACTGGCTTTCTTCAGTTTCTCCTTGGTGCCCTTGTCTATGGCCGTCTTGGCCTTGCGCTTCTTCTCCGACTCCTGAATCCTCTTCTGGATTATGGATGCCGTATCCGGATTCTTATGGAGATAATTGTCCAGATGCTCCTGAATGAAATCACATACCAGGGAACGTACCGAGAGCCCCTCCGAATTCACGTCCTTCGAATTCAGTTTGGTCTTGGTCTGATCTCCGAAGATGGGTTCCATCACCTGCACGCTGACAGCACCTATCAGGGACTCCCTTATATCCGAAGGGTCATAATCCTTCTTGTAGAAATCCTTCAAGGTCTTGGCCACCCCTTCCCTGAATGCGGCCAGATGTGTGCCGCCGCGGGTGGTGTTCTGCCCGTTCACGAAAGAGGCTATATCCTCGCCGTTTATATTTCCGTGGGTGATTACCGTCTCTATCCCCTCTCCGATAAGAT
>DCIQ01000179.1:0-2246 GCA_002317435.1 Bacteroidales bacterium UBA1722
GTCTCGGTAAGTACCGGACACATCCACATATCGTCCTTATGGCTCACGTCATCTTTCGCGATGAAATCCTGCATCAGCCTGGTCACGTCGCAATAATATTCACAGTGGCTTCTATCCATCACGCCACCGCCGCCATACTGCAGGTCATCACTGGGAGTGAATACGGCAGTCGAGTCATAGGCAGTCACATCCGTCATGAAGGGGAATATGGTGAGGGGATGATCCTTCTCGAACCTCTCATGATCGCCGGGCATCTCATAAGGGAAATGGAGCGTCGCCCTGGAGAGGAGAATCTGAACCGAACTTCTGTCATCATATCCGTATTCCTCGTAGATTTCTTTCTTCCACTCGTCCAGCATCCTCTTCAAGGTATCGGCAGGGATGACAGGCTTGATCCCGGAAAATCCCTCCAGATACAGAGTATCCCCCGGATTCTCCGTAGAAAGATGACGCGATCCGCAGGAATACTGGTTCAATGCAGACCCGTATCCGAATACGAACGTAACGACGGTATCCTTGTCCACTATGCCTTTCTCCGGGTCATTCATTTCGTATTCCACATATATGATGGAAGAACTCAGGCCAAGGTAGTTCAGACGTCCCCCCGGCATATCCGTATCGGGAAAATCCGTTTTGACGTAAATGCCGTAGAAACGTTTCAGGAACAGATTCACATCCATAAATTCGTCCGGAGTGGCAGTCAGAAGCTTACGGCCGTACTCCTCCGTAAGATTGACGGTTACCGAGGACGCCCCGAAAATCATCGGGGAGCCCAAGCTGATAGGCTCTTCGCTCAGACAGTCGGGAGTGATGGAATTATTGAACAGCGCAGTCGAATCTATAGGCTTCACCAACTCGTAGATATAGATATTCTGCGGCATGGATGCCGCATTGCCTGTATAGGAGACACAGGAATCTATATAAAGACGCATATACACATCCTTCAGTTTGGGCTCCACCCCCAGGTATGCGGAATCGGAGACAGGCACTACCAGAGAAGCGGCTCCGACCATGAACGAACCGTATGTATCATCCGAAAGATAACCTGTAACCATACTGGAACCGTTGCTGGCCTGCACCGTATCGTGGGCACGCTGCACCACCGGAAGATTGAATTCCGCCGTTCTGATCTTGAGTAAATAATCTTCGGACACGAACTGTTGGCCGAGAGTCCTGTCGTTATCCACACACGAGTAAACGACAGCGAAGAGGAGACAGCCCGCGAGGACTGCCGACAGTCTATTTTGCATCTTTTTCCTTCTGTAAGATCTGGTCATAAAAAGCATTGTACCTGCGGACGTACGAATTGGTCTGGAAATCCGGAGAAACATGTTCCATAACCGGAATGCCCAATCTCTTTATGTAAGTTTCAAGTTCCGAATCCAGTTCAGGAGTACCCTTGATGATACCGTCCGAGTACTGGATGGCCAGTTTCGCAAGATTTATGCCACCGGGCTCCTCCACCGAAAGATGTTCGGCATCCCTGCTTCTGAGTCCGGGCATCATCACTTTGGATTTCATATCCGCACTGAAACGGATATCGGCATAATCACCGTAATAGAGGGAAGTCACCACCTTGCTCGTGGCGAACACCGGGTCATTCTTGTATATCTTCTTCAGATACATCGGAAGAATATATGAAATCCACCCGTTACAGTGAATCAGATCGGGCTTCCATCTGAGTTTCTTTACCGTTTCGAGAATACCGCGCGCGAAAAACGCCGCCCTCTCGTCATTATCCGGGAAGAACACTCCATCAGCATCGGTATGGATAAACTTTCTCTTGAAATAGTCCTCGTTATCTATGAAGTACACCTGCATTCTGGCCGAAGGAATGGACGAGACCTTTATTATAAGCGGTCTGTCCACGTCGTTCACCACTATATTCATCCCCGACAACCGGATAACTTCGTGAAGTTGGTTCCTTCTTTCGTTGATGCATCCATATTTCGGCATGAAAGAACGGATTTCCTTCCCTGCCTCCTGAATGTACTGGGGCAGATACCTTCCCAAAGACGATATCTCCGTTTCGGGCACGAACGGACATATCTCGGAATTCACGAACAATACTCTCTTCGGTTCCTTTACCGCCATTTCCTGAATTAGTTAACAGATTTAATGATTACAAACACTATCCCAAGATTAATTTTCCACAAAGATAATAAAAATTTTTTTCGGAATATGGTTTTATCTATCTTTGAAAGGTTCAGCGGTATTTTTCGATTGACATATCTCGCTGAAATTCA
>DCIQ01000179.1:2473-3687 GCA_002317435.1 Bacteroidales bacterium UBA1722
CCGAAACCATATCCTCCCTCCACTACGTGAAGGGGGTGGAGATCATCTCCAGGGAACGTGGGACCGAAGAGATGAAGGAGATGCTGGGAGAGAGTTTTCTGGACGTATTCACATCGAATCCCATCCCCATCTCCATCGATGTGAGCATCCTGAGTCCTTACGTATCTTCCGACAGCCTCGCCGTCATCCGGCAGGAACTCGAGAAGATGCCCCAGGTGAAGGAAGCGGCATATCAGGAATCCATGATAGACCTTCTGAACTCGAACATCGAGAAGATAGGGTTGATCATCGGCATATTCATCATCCTGCTGATGTTCATCTCCTTCGTACTCATAAACAACACGGTCAGGCTGAACGTCTATTCGAAACGGTTCACCATCCGGACCATGCGTCTGGTGGGGGCCACCAAGGGATTCATCACGAAGCCGTTCATGGGACAGGCCTTCTTTCAGGGACTCATATCCGGTTCCGTCGCCGTACTGGCCCTTCTCGGCATGGTTTATGCGATACGGAACGAGTTCCATCAGTTATATACCCTTTTCGACCCGATTCTCCTGGGATACGTGATGCTCATGGTAATAGCGGTCGGGGTATTCATCTGCATGGCATCCACTCTGATTACGGTGAGAAAATTGATTTCATTGAAAAACGACGAAATATATTTTTAAGATATGGACAGATTCCCGATTCCCAAGAAAAACGTTTGGTATATTCTGGCCGGTCTCGGCATAATGATACTCGGATATATCCTCATAAGCGGAGGAGGTTCCGACGACCCCGAAATTTTCAGCAGTGAGATATTCAGCACCCGAAGGCTCGTGGTGGCCCCCCTGCTGATTCTGCTTGGTTTCGCCGTCGAGATATTCGCCATAATGCATCGTCCCGGGAACAAATGACCTGCACGATGGACACTTTCCACGCAGTCATCCTCGGTCTCATCCAGGGACTCACCGAATTTCTTCCCGTCAGCAGCAGCGGCCATCTGACCATCTGCAAATCACTCTTCGGCATCGGGACCGGGAACCTCACTTTCGAAGTGGCGGTCCATGCGGCCACCGTCCTGAGCACCATCGTGGCCTTCCGGAAAGAAATATGGAATCTCCTGAAGGGGCTCTTCGAATTCAGATACAATACGCAGACCGATTACATCTGCAAGATTCTGGTATCGATGATACCCGTGATGCTTGTAGGATTCCTGCTGAAGGATCTGATAG
>DCIQ01000082.1 GCA_002317435.1 Bacteroidales bacterium UBA1722
TGTCCACGAAATCCGCGAAAACGTGGATGATTCAATATTTTTTCTCTATAAGTGCCACGGCATAGACTTCCACTCCCTCTTCACGACCGACGAAACCGAGCTTTTCTGTGGTGGTGGCCTTTACCGAGACCCTGTCGGGACCGGTATGGAGGTGGGCGGCCACGGTCTCCCTCATCCTCTGAATATATGGAGCCATCTTCGGACGCTGAAGGGCGACGGTTATATCTACGTTCCCGATGCGGTATCCCTTCTCTTCGACCATAGCGACCACCCGGTCCAGAAGAATCGTGCTGTCAATTCCCAGATATTCGTCAGAACTGTCCGGAAAGTGCTTTCCTATGTCGCCCAAGGCCAGTGCACCGAGCAGCGCATCACAGAGTGCGTGGAGAGCCACATCCCCGTCAGAGTGTGCCACGCATCCGCGGTCATATTCTACGGGCACTCCGCATAGGACCAGTTTCAGTCCGTCGGAGAGCCTGTGCACGTCATATCCGTTTCCTATTCTTATGTCTGCCATATCTGTTTCTCCTGCTACTTTTTGACAAAAGTAGTATATTTGCGTGATTATACTCATAAATCCGCACGTATGAATTTTTCATTATTCAAGACTCCGTCACACAGGGTGTTCCACTACGAACCCAGATTCTATGATGAAAGAGCTGAAAGACGCGAAGAAGTCGCCGCCGAGGCCCAGCGCGAAAAAGCGATCAGGGAAGGACGCGAGTGGAAAAACGAAAGATATGTTCCCGGAAAGAATATCCGGGGGAAGATCCGTGCCGCACAGGAGAACAACCGCCGTCACGATATGAGCAAGATGACCCAGAGGGTCATATCCCTCATCACCATAGTCATTCTGTTCGTGGTGCTGGTATATTTCGCCGACTATTTCAGACTGTTCCTGGAAAGTTTCAGATAGTTCCTTTTCAGATGTCACTCAAAATCCTTCCACAGAACATATCGAACCTCATCGCGGCCGGTGAAGTGGTGCAGAGACCGTCTTCCGCAGTCAAGGAACTGGTCGAGAACTCCATAGATGCCGGAGCGTCTTCCATATCCGTAATCATAGAAGATTCCGGAAGGACACTCGTGCAGGTCATCGACGACGGTATAGGTATGACCGCGGAAGAAGCCAAACTCTGTTTCGCCCGTCACGCCACATCCAAGATAGATTCGGCGGAAGACCTCGATGCCATCGCCACATACGGATTCCGCGGAGAGGCCCTCGCCTCTATCGCAGCCGTCTCGGAAGTAACGTTGAAAACCAGAAAAAGAGGCGAGGAGACAGGCACCAGAACCCAGTTCTCGGATTCGGTATTCGACTCCCAGAGTGAAACGGCCTGTCCCGAAGGGACCAACATCGCTGTCCGGAATATATTCTACAACACCCCCGCCAGACGAAAATTCCTTAAATCCGATGCCACCGAATTCCGGCAGATACTCTCCGAATTCTCAAGAGTGGCACTGGTACGGCCTCAGATAGCATTCAAACTGCTCCATAACGGGAAAACCGTTTTCGACCTGAAAAAAACGTCCACTCTGAAGAAAAGGATACTGGAGACCGAGGGGAATGCATTGGGGAAGGAACTGATAGACCTCGGAGTGGAAACGTCGCTCGTAAAGGTGTCCGGTTTTATCGGAGACCCCAAAGATGCCCGCAAGGGGTCCTCGAACCAATATTTCTTCGTAAACGGCAGATACTTCCGTTCTTCATACTTCCATAAGGCCGTCACCAAAGCATACGAAAAACTGGTACCGGAAGGGTATTCCCCCTCCTATTTCGTATATCTCGAATGTGACCCGTCATCCGTGGACATAAACATCCATCCTGCCAAAACGGAAGTCAAATTCGAAAACGAACCGGCGATATTCGAGATATTGAATGCCGCTGTCCGCGAATCCCTCGGCAAGAATGCCTTCGTCCCGAGCATAGATTTCGATATGGAAGGCGTACCGGAGATGCCGGCGGCCACCAGAAACGGATTCGTCCGCCCTCCCAAAATAGACTATAACCCACTGTTCGACCCGTTCCGGTCAGACTCCCGTCAGTCTGCCTGTCCCCCCCGCCCATCCGCCGGTTCACCAGTTCAGAACTTCCCCGGACTGAACGATTTCAGTCCCGAGAACCTGCTCTCCCCACAGGAAAAAGAGATATGCGGATCGGAAGCGCTCCTCACTGACGGTTATCTTCCCCTGATGGAAGACAAGACGGCACCTTCCGACTTCTTCCTGCCTGTCCACGGGAAATATGTCATCACCACGGTAAAATCAGGAGTCCTCCTCATTCACGTCGGACGGGCCAGAGAGCGGATTTTCTATGAAAGATATCTGAAGGCCCTGGATAACTCGAAGCCGATGACGGTGGGAACACTCTTTCCTGTCATCATCGATTTGACCCCGGAGGACTACTCTGTCCTGATGGAAGATACGGACAGACTGAAACAGATAGGTTTCGATATTCAGAGTTTCGGACCATCCACCATAATAGTAGGCGGTGTACCGGACGGGCTGTCCCCTGAAAGTGATGCTGTCCGCAATACCGTTTTTGACCTTATAAACACCTTCAATGCCGCCGAATCGCTTCTGGTCAGGAAAGCCGAAGTCAGGCAGAACATCGCCTCATCGATGTCCCGTTCGGCCGCCGGAAGCACTTCCCGCAGGATAAGTGCCTCCGAAGCCAGAATGCTCACCGAATCCCTGTTCGCCTGCACCGAACCGGAAAGGACACCGGACGGTCGGAAGACTATGGAGATACTCTCTATGGAGGCGCTGGACAAGATATTGGTTTAGCAAGCGGTAAAAACACAACTTTGTTTAGTCACATAATCAGCTATAGCATTCATTATGACATATTTCAACTCAGGATACAGAAGACCGCCGATACCCGTGGTGACCAAGAACATCATCATTCTGAACGTCATCATGATGGTCATGACGTGGCTCACCAAGGACTGGATGTATGAATACTGCTCTCTTTTCTATTTCACGTCACCGTTCTTCAGACCGTACCAGTTCATCAGTTACCTCTTCATGCACGGAGGTTTCTTCCACATCTTCTTCAATATGTACACCCTGCTCATCTTCGGATCCGCACTCGAAAACATATGGGGGCCGAAAAGATTCTTCCTGTATTATATGATCTGCGGTATAGGTGCAGGTCTGTGTAACGAATTCGTATCCTGGATACAGATAGCCAACAATCCTGCCGCAGAGATGTTCATCAACAGAATCCCGGTGGTAGGAGCCTCGGGAGCCATATATGGTCTCCTTCTGGCCTACGGCATGCTGTTCCCGAACCAGATTCTCCAATTGATCTTCCCCCCTGTAGCCCTGAAAGCCAAATGGTTCGTGGTGATATTCGGTGCCATCGAACTGGTCTCGGGACTCGGAGCGGGACTCACCGGCTCCAACATCGCCCACTTCGCACATCTTGGAGGTATGCTTTTCGGTCTGACGGTAATCCTCTTCTGGAAAAAGAACGGCAAACTCTACAACTGACATGCCCGGCAGAAAACGCAGAAAGTCATTATCGGAGAGACGGGAACATCGGCACAGACT
>DCIQ01000092.1:0-636 GCA_002317435.1 Bacteroidales bacterium UBA1722
GTTTCGAAGCGAAATCGATATAGTACTTGTAAGTTTCCGTGTTGACACCGGATTTGAAATCTACACCGTAGAGATTCCAGGAATTCCACCAGTCCCAAGCCACCTTGCCGGGTTTCACCCAACTGAAATCTTCAGAGGGTTCCCGAGCGGAAGCCAGTCTGTACACCATATCGTTATCAGTGAGCTGTTCGTCGCTTGTACTGATAGCCACCAGCCTCCAGGGGAAGGAACAGCGAGGTTCGCACTTGGAGATGAATTCCTCAACGCCGTCCACATACATGGATATCTGTCTGTCGCTGTCGGGTTCGGGGATACGGTTCTTCGGATATGGAGCGAAGACACCTTTGAGAGAAGTGTCACCGTCACCGTTATAGATATGCATACCGGGATAATGAAGCAGGTCGGACTCGGAAATGACCATCTTCACGCCGTTCTCCGCCTCGACGAGAACGGGAAGGAATGCGTAATGGGTCTTGTCGAATTCAGAGATATGCTGATGGGCATATTTGTTCTCGAAAGAGTTGTGGAACTGTGTTTCGAGACTCTCGTCATTCTGCTGAACATATGGAATATATGCCATATAATCATTCGCGAAATTGAATTCGGCCAGCTCTGAGGTCACTTTGAAAGGCACAT
>DCIQ01000092.1:761-1341 GCA_002317435.1 Bacteroidales bacterium UBA1722
TTGGCCGTACGGTAGGCCACAGCATCGATGGTCTCGTCCACAGAACTTCTGGTGATGACATATCCCTTTCCGGGACCGCCATATAAAGTTCCGTCTTCAAGAATCATAAAGATCTCGGAAGTGTTTATCAGAGTGACTCCGTCCATGGAAACGGAATACTTGATTCCGGCAGCGACATCCACATTTACGGATATCCTGCCGCTGGGGGATGTGAGAATCTGCTTCGTGGAAGCACCCGATGCCGTAATTCCTAAACACAGAGCAGTTACGGCGATAAGAAATATTCTTTTCATGTGTGATATTTAATGAATGGTATGATTTAAAATTCGTACAGCGCTTTTATCCTGTTGGCAATATCCCTCTGGAGATAACGTCCGGTGAAACGGGCGGCTCCCGGTCCATAGGAGAGCACTATGGGATATACGGGAGTATGGTCATTGGAAAGGTAATATCCGGTCACACTGCCGGTCTCATTGTTCCCGTCCACGAGCACGAGAGCCCCGCATTCGTGGTCTGCCGTGACTATCACGAGGGTCTCTCCGTTGGAATCGGCGAATTTCATCGCCTCGGCGACCGCCAT
>DCIQ01000092.1:1532-2689 GCA_002317435.1 Bacteroidales bacterium UBA1722
CTCTTCGTCTATGCAGATCACCTTCTTGCCTGTGGCATCAATATCTTTGACACTGCGGACGAAATCGTATCCCAGACTTTCGAGTCCGGAGATCATGTCCACTCCGTCGTGACGACGATATGTCATATCCTTTATACCGCTACCCGCCAGAATGGTGAGTTTGCCGTCCAGAAGGCATCTGGTGATTATGTCGGAACTGTCCCGTTCGGTGCAGTGGGCATAAAAGGCGGAGGGGGTGGCATCATCCATATCCCCGAGGGTGACTACGGCGGTCGCCTTGCCCTTCTCATAGAAATAGTCGGTCAGGGAAGGGAACGGAGTCCCGTCGATATCCGCCGCTATATGACGGTTATAGTGTTGTTCACCGGTGGCCAGGGCACTGCCGGAAGCGGCGGAGTCAGTGGTGAAGGCATCCTTCGAGGAGTTGTTCACCATACCGATATGTTTCATATTGAACATGGACAGGCCGAAATTCACCCTGTCGGCGGCGATCATCTGCATAATGCCCATACCGTCCCCTATCATCAGAATTATATTCTTCACAGGCTTCCCTTCGGCACCGTCATTCAGATATGTGGGCATATACGCGGGAATGAGTTCCTTCAGCTGCAGTTTGTCATTCCGGAATCCGGAGAAATCCTTGGTTATCTTGTCCAGACGGTCGGTCCGGGTAACCCCGCCATGTACGGTCTCCGATGCTCCCAGGATGGAGTAATGCTTGTTGTGCCATTCGCTGAGGAATTCACAGCACATCTCCGGATGGTCGGTATTGATGTAGTCAATCCCCATATTGAGCCAGGTGTACCAGCTGGTGACAGTATCGGGACCGCCCCAGAAACGGATTTCCTTACCCATCGCGTGAACCTTTTCTATCACCTCCCGGACTTTGGCTTCCTGGGCTATTACGAAAGTGCCCTTACCGTTCCAGTCGGCATAATTCCCCAGACAGGTGCTGATCATCGCCACCCTTTCGAGCTGTTCGGGCGTATAGTCCACACCGACTTCCCCGTCGAAGGCGATTATCTGCGGATACTTGCAGAAATCCTCGGGAGCAGGACGTGCTCCTGTGAGAATCACCTGACATGCCATCGGATTCACAGAACGGTCAAACACCTGGGGATATTTTTTCAATTTCTTTATGAGAGCCCTCAGAAAAA
>DCIQ01000092.1:2795-5623 GCA_002317435.1 Bacteroidales bacterium UBA1722
GGCGCACTATGGGTTCCAGATAGAGAGCATCGAACGTGTTTTCCTCCCGGAGGTCTTCACGATTATGCCCTACCAGAAATTCAGAGCCGCCCATATAGTACATGTCGCACTCCACCGAACCCACCTTCTGGGCATAGGCCTGCCAGAAAGGCACCGTCCTGGAATAATCGTTATGGGAATGTATCTTTATCGGATACTGGGCATACGCTCCCGAAGAGAGCAGCAGAAAGGATAAAATCGTCAGGTATTTCTTCATATGGTTTCGAATGCATCAGAACTGGCGGTCAGGGACAGATCGCTCCCCGACCGCCGGTATGTTTCTATCTTTTGAGTTCCTGAGGGAATATGGGTCTGGGAGCCTTTCCTGCGGGAGCCCATCTGAGTTCGACCGACTGGCCGTCAGTATCATCGAAATACTCCACTTTTACCAGATGGTCACCCTGTGTCAGGTCCGCTACGGCGGAACGGGACATTCTGGAATGCGAACCGTCGTTGTTTATTATGCAGTCGCCGTCGATATAGAGTTTTGAACCGTCATCGGATGATAACTCGAAAGTATATTTCCCCGCTTCCTTCACCATAAGCGTGGAATGGAAGATTACCGCGAAATGGTCTTCTCCGTCGGCAACAGGAATCTCGTCAAGCGAGAAAAATGATACGAATCCCTGTGCATCGGGACGGCCGAATTTGGTGAAGTCGGGCAGCTGCTGCCTGTTGAAGTTCCTGTAGAGTTTGTAGCCCACGGAAGGCTCTCCCGTCAACACGGAGGAGTACAGGAAATTCGAAGCGACACCGCTCCTGTTACCGTTCCTGTAGGCCACGGCCTGCACGGTACAGCTCTCCGAAAGTCCGAAAGGTCCCGTATATTTCGTGGATTCCAGAGTAGGGACAGTCCCGTCGAGAGTATAGTAGATTTCGACGCCTTCCGCATCGGCGGTGATGGTCACGGTCTCCCCTTCGCCGACGACACCCTTGAAGGGACGGATCAGAGGAGTGGGCACATAGCAGACATCGGTCTTGGGTTCGAAAGCCTCATAGAGGAATTTTCCCCTGCAGGCACGGGGCATATCGACCCCGAGCAGACCGCATACGGTGACCGCATTGTCATAAATCATATTGGTGCTCTCCATAACTTTTCCTTTGGTCACACCCTTTCCGTACATTATGATGGGGACCTTCAGTTCTTCCATGGAGTCTCCGCCGTGCCCGTAGAGGATTCCGCCGTGGTCGGCGGCGATCATAATCACAGCGTCATCCATCATCCCTCTGGCTTCGAGTTCCTTCACGAACCCGCCCACCAGAGCGTCCATATGATTCAGACAGTCCCAATATGCCTGGCTGTCGTGGCCGTGCACGTGTCCTTCATGGTCGGGAAGGTCGATGGAGACGAACATGAACTCCGGTTCGTCGGCGAGATAGTCCGCAAAAGCCATTTCGAGAAGCTGATCGGCATTATATTCTCCGTCGATGCCCGAAACTACGGATTTGTCGAACACTGACATGTCATACATCCGGACTTCACCCGTCCATTCCACGTATGAATACATCCTGGCATCGGGCATACCGGCCCTGATATCATCGAACATGGTGGGAAACAGCCCCTTGGCATTCGTAACGGCAGGTTCGATGGTGATTCCGTCGGGTTCCCAGTCGTTATCATACACACCGTGCACCTCGATGGGGGCACCGGAGACCATGCTCATCCAGTTCTGGGAACTGGACGTGGGACGGACGCAGCGTGTATCGAGCGATACGGCTCCGTTTTCTATCATATAATTGAAATTGGGTGTCTCGGCTCTCTGGATACCTATGGAACTCATGGCATCGAAGCCGAGGAAAATGACGTGCTTGGCACGGGGGGTCCGCTCCTGTGAGCAGCATCCGGTCAGAATGACGGCCGCCGCTGTCAGGGCAGCCACTATGTATTTTTTCATAAGCATGATATTGTGTGTTATTTCCGTAAGAAAAGATATTCTGCGGGGATCGGTTCGAATTTACCGTTTCTCTCCCACATCAAGGCGAGTTTCTGGTCCTCGTAACTTTCAATATACCTCAGTTCGAAAGGATAATATCCCTCCTTGAGAAGGGTCCTTCCCGTCACGAACGAGACTGAATGGTTACCGTCATTGTCCACCACCTGCCTGTCATCTATCAGAAGCACCCCGCCGTCATCGCACAGCAGACCGAATGTCCAGATGCGCTCCTCGGGGATGCGGACGTATCCCTTGAAGATGAATCCGTAATAATCCTCCCGGTCTGCAGAGTCCAGGGAAGGCATGGGCAGTTCCCCGCTCCCGCGATATTCTCCGAGGGAAAGTATGTCATCGGTCTTCGCGAAATCACCGTAATAATAGTCATAAGCGACTCCGTTCTCCCGTGGAGTGACTTCGGAGGGCTCCTGCACCACCGCCTTGGTGGCGTTCACCTTCAGAATCGGGCTGTCTGCCATTCCATCCCGCCAGGCACGGGCCGTGACGGTAGCGCTTTCGCGCAATTTCAGCGGCTCCGAATACACTGCGCTCTCCCGGGTGGGTTCGCTGCCGTCCAGGGTGTAGCGGATTTCTGCCCCGTCGGTAAGGCAGCCGAGTTTCACTTCGATCTCATCCAGGAACAGATCCATCAGCTGTGACGCTTCGTAATAAGGCATCGAGACGAACGGCTCACCGGTCAGGGAATACGGAGCGGCCGCATCCTCCGTCCAGAGGTCGCACGCCGGCTCGTCGGCAAGTTCGAAATGGAGTTCTCCGCCATATATGAAATCATTCCAGTCGATATATGCCTTCTCCAGTTCCTTTCCGTTAAAGGTAACTCTCCGGATATATGGATTC
>DCIQ01000145.1:0-262 GCA_002317435.1 Bacteroidales bacterium UBA1722
CGGCTTCCAGACCGAAATGCTGTGCCGCGATGCTGAGAGCGGAACCCCACTGTCCTGCACCTGTCTCGGTAGTCAGATGCTTCACTCCCTCTATCTTGTTATAATAGACCTGCGGCAGGGCTGAATTCAGTTTGTGGGACCCTACGGGAGATACGGACTCGTTTTTGAAATATATGCGGGCAGGGGTGTCCAGAGCTTTTTCGAGACCGCTTGCACGGACCAGAGGGGACGGGCGGTAGATTTTCAGCAGGGTGCGGACCTC
>DCIQ01000145.1:324-6304 GCA_002317435.1 Bacteroidales bacterium UBA1722
TGGCGAACAGGGGTTCCATATCCTCCGGTTTCAGAATCTCACGTGTACGGGGATTGAGCATCGGTTTCAGTTCGGGAAGATCTGCCAGAACATTATACCAGGCTTTAGGAAGCTGGTCATCTGTCAGAACGTACTTTTTGGTGGTTTTCATGGTAGATATTGTTTTTGTTATCGTTTCGTACCGGATTTCCTTACATAAAAAAACCTCCCGGTATCGCGTACGCAGGAGGTTTTCATATCTTTTTCGTCATTCAACATACAGATGCGCCGCGAAGTCCGTCACTGTCGCGCCACCACCAGAAATTGGATGATAATATCTGTTTCATTACTTATTTTCGGCAAAGTTAAAAATCTTTTGGCCAAATGGAACAGTTCATTTCATTTTTTTATGATGCCTTACCCGGACCGGCCGGAAGCTCGGGAGGTGAATACTGGTTTCAGAGTAAGGTCCATATCAGATAGATGGTCAGGAGCCCGAGTCCGTAGAATGCCGATTCGGGCCAGAAGAGCGAGAGGACGAAGCATATCAGCAGGATTCCGAGCATTATCCACGCATGCCGTTTGTTCGGAGGAAGCAACTGCCATCCGCCCCTGATTTTCAGAGAGAGGCCGCCGAAGATTTTTTTGAGGAAATCAGTTATGGGGCGGTTCCCGACCGTGGTGTATGAATCGTATCTCTTTTTCTGAGGTTTTACTGTCACTTTCTGTTCCTTGCTGAATGACATTCCGTCAGCGACGGCGGAGACAGTGATGACGGTGTCCCCCTCCGATCTGTTCAGACGGAACTTCTTGGAACCGGATATCTCCACGGGGAGTGATGATTTCTTGAATCCGTTATCGATGGTGACAGTGGCTCCCGATGCCGCTTTCAGGTCTCTGCAGTCCCATTTGATCTCCACGACATCACCCTCGGTGATTCTGTGCTTGTTTACTTTCAGTTTCATACATATATAGTCGCAGCAAATTCCGTGCGGAAGTGGATGAATGGCAGAAATATCTATATTTGCACCAACTTATTTTTTGAGATTCACTAAAGAAACTCAAGCAAGGAAACAGGATATGATGAAAAGGATATTGTTATTATGGTCGTTCGTTATGGTATCGGGAATGTTTTTTCAGGAAGCTTCTGCCCAGAAGATAATAAGGGATGAAGTCAAGGATGGTGTCCGGGTGGTGGATTTCCTTCCCAGTCCTGCAGTATGTTCGAAGGTTATCAATCTGAAGATAAAGGACGGTGTCATTCAGCAGGCGTCATATACGGGAGGATGTCAGGGAAATACGAGAGGAATTTCGGCCCTCATCCGTGGCATGGAGGTGGACGAGGCCATCAGCAGGCTGGACGGAATTCAATGTGGCAGGAAGGGGACTTCCTGTCCGGACCAGCTGGCCCTGTGTCTCAAGATGCTGAAGCAGAAAGACGGAGAGATGGAGAAAAAAGGTGGCGACAAATAGTTTTTGAAGTTTTATGGGTAGGACAAGTTCAGTGCTTCGTGACGGCATTCTGGGGTTGTTGAAGGCAGTGATAGCGATTATCGCCTATGCCTTGGGGGTGACTTTGATGGAGTTTCTCTTTTCCCGTCTGGCAGTTTCGGATACCACTCTCCAGATGCTTGTGGCCGCAGCCTCCACTCTCATCGGCGGAACCGGTTCAGCTTGGCTGATGTGCACTTTATTCGATCGGAAACCGATACGTGTTTTGGGTTACGGGTGGACTGGCGGGGAGATAAATGGCGGAAGGAATCTGCTTCAGGGCTTTGTTCTCGGTGCGGGACTGATTTTGGTCGGACTTGGCGTTCTGACGGTGGCAGGTGCGGTGAATGTTACCGGTCATTCGTTCTCCGGCAAGTGTGTCTTGTCATCCTTTGTCCTTTTTTTCTGTGTGGCCATAGCCGAGGAATCCTGTTTCAGAGGATACGTTACCAGGAATATTGCCGATGCCATGGGGAATATATGGGGACTGTTTGTCTCCGGGATTTTATTCTCGATACCCCATCTTCTGAATCCTAACACTTCTGTTATGTCGTTTCTGGGCATTCTGGCGGCCGGTGTTTTTCTGGGTGCCGCCTATGTGTTCACCAGGAATCTGTGGCTTGCGACAGGGATTCATTTCGGCTGGAATTTCATGCAGTCCATGGTCGGATTCAATGTTAGCGGGATGGATATGCCCGGGGTCCTGACTATGGAGTTTTCCGGAACTGATTTCTGGAGCGGTGGAAAGTTCGGGTTCGAAGCGTCCGGTGTCTGTCTGATTCTCCTGCTGTTGTCAACTGCTCTGCTGGTGATGCATTACAGGACACGAAACGGACAGTGTCCGATGGAACCGTCTGACAGGGAGGCATAAAACAAAACAAGCCGACGGGACATCGGCTTGTCGTTCTGACATGACTGGAGGTTCTTCTATTTATAGAGGAACCTCTTGATGCTTCTCTTCGGAGTTTTTTCGAACTCCTCATTTACCAGTTCTATCTTCGAAATCTTGGAATAGTTGGGAAGCAGGAGATTCAGTTTCAGCCTGTTGTCTTCCATTATCTTGGACAGACCGTTTTCGTCCAGCGCTTCCTGAGACACGCGTGTGCGGTCCGGAAATACCAGAGCCACTATTTTCTTGTCACGTTCCACCACGATGGATTCCACCACATATGGCTGGTTGTTCAGTTTGTCTTCTATCTCCTCGGGATAGATGTTCTGCCCGTTGGAACTGAGAATCATATTCTTCGAGCGTCCGCGGATGAAGATGTTCCCTTTCGAATCGATGACTCCGAGATCTCCGGTGCGGAGCCAGCCGTCAGCTGTGAACGCCGCCTTCGTGGCCTCTTCGTTCTTGTAATATCCCATCATCACATTGTCTCCTTTCGCCTGTATCTCTCCTACCGTCCTGCTCTGGTCTTCCGAATCTATACGCAGGGCCATACGGTGGACTGCTCTGCCGCAGGATCCCTTCCGGAAGCGTTTCCAGTCGGTATATCCAAGTATGGGACCGCATTCCGTCATGCCATACCCTACGGTATATGGCAGGCGGATGGATTTCATCAGGTCTTCCACCTCGGCATTGATGGCGGCACCGCCGATAATCATATATCTGAGTTCTCCACCGAAAGCCAGAAGTATCTTGTCGTGAATCCTGCGGTAAACCAGATCTTTCAGCAGAGGAATCTTCATCAGCCATTTCATCTTCGGATTTTCGAGGGTAGGGAAGACGGAGGCTTTGAACACCTTCTCTATCACCAGGGGGACGGTGACTATCATATATGGCTTCACCTCCGCGAATGCTTTGAAAAGGATGTTCGGAGAAGGAAGTTTCCCGAGGAAGACCACGTGGCAGCCCCCCGCCAGCTGGTAGAGGAATTCGAATGCCAGCCCGTACATGTGTGCCAGAGGGAGCATCGATACTATGGATTCTCCCGGGTAGTTGGGGATACCCCACTGCCCGAATTCGATGTTGGAGCTGAGATTTCCGTAGGAAAGCATCACTCCCTTGGGGGTGCTGGTGGTGCCGGACGTATAGTTTATCAGAGCCAGGTCCTCGAAATTGTTCGTGGGATAGTTCACATCCTTGGGGGAGAAACCGCGGGGGTATGCTTCATCAAACCATTTGTTCCACTCCCCGGACAGGATTTCGGGGTCGCAAAACTCATCGGAGGGGGAGGTGATATTGCCGGAGGCAATATTATCTGCAGCCCATAATAATCTCCGGTCGGGGATGGAGAAGGCAAACCGCAGGCGGGTGAACGTCTCCGGATTCATCTTCTCCCATTTTTCGTTCTCGGTGAAGAGAAGTACGCTTTCCGAGTGCTCGGTCAGGGACTGGATGCTGTCGGGAGTGAAGTCGTTCAGCAGGGACACGGCGACGGCCTGATACGATGTGACTGCCAGGAATACGATGCCCCATTCGGCGCTGTTCCGGGCACAGATGGCGATATGGTCGCCTTTCCGGATACCCAGTTTTTCGAAAAGGATGTGATAGCGGGCGATGTTCACCGCCACCTGTCCGTATGTGTATGTGGTGCCCTTGTAATTCGTAAGTGCGGGTTCGTTCCAACTGTTGCGTATCGAGCGCTGGAGATAATAGAGAAAATGATTGTACATATCAGTATGTATCTTTTTCGATTCACAAAGATAACTTAATTAAGTTAATGATGATTATATTTGCGTTAATCTTAATTTGTAGGGAAACATGAAGATTATCGTCGCAGGCGCCGGAGCGGTGGGCGGACATCTGGCTAAGATGCTCAGTGTCGAACACCATGACATAACCGTCATAGATAATGACGAGGACAGGCTCAAGAGGGTATCCACCGAGGCTGACGTCATCACTTTCCAAGGACTTCCCACTTCCATAGCCGTCCTGACGGAGGCGGGGGTCCGGGATGCGGACCTGTTCATCGCGGTAAGTCCCGCACAGGAACAGGATGTGAACATAGTGTCTTCCATATTGGCGAAGAAACTGGGTGCCAAGAAGGTGACTGCCCGAATCAATAATGAGGAATATCAGAAAAACGAGAACAAGCTGCTCTTTACCGATCTCGGGATAGATTCGTTGTTCTATCCTGAGAAAATCGCCGCCGATGAGATATTGAAACTGCTGAAACAGAGTTCGATGTCGGATTTTATGGACTATTCCCACGGGAAGCTCCAGCTGATAGTGTATAAATTGGAAGAGGGGGCCAGAATGCTCGACATGACCGTCGGAGAGATTCGTGCGGAGAGCGGGACGTTGTTCAGGACAGTGGCCATCGCCAGGCACGGAGGCACCATCATACCGGTCTCCTCCACCAGGTTCAAGATAGGAGATCAGGTATATATAATCGCCAGAAAGGAAGGGATGGAGGCGGCTCTGGCCTACAGCGGCAGGGATAAGGTGTCGGTGGGTAATCTTATGATTCTCGGTGGCGGAAGGATAGGGGAGATGGTAGCCAGGAAGATGGAGAAGAGTATCGAACAGGTGAAAATCATCGATAAGGATCCGCAGCGGTGCGAAAGTCTTTCGATGGAACTGGACAAGACTCTGGTCATTAATGGGGACGGCCGCAATTCGGACCTGCTCATAGATGAAGGAATCAGACACTGTGATGCATTCGTGGCCGTGACCAACAGTTCGGAGACCAATATCCTCTCCTGTGTCGTGGCCAAGAGAATGGGAGTGCCCCGGGTCATAGCCGAAGTGGAAAACTTCGAATATGTGGGACTTGCCGAGAGCATGGGGGTGGACAGTGTCATAAACAAGAAATTGATTACGGCGGGAAGAATATTCCGGTTTACGCTTTCGAGCAAGGTGCGCTCCATCAAGATGCTCAACGGGACCAGTGCCGAGGTTATGGAATATATAGTCAACCCCACAAGTCTCATCACCACTGCGAAGTTGAGGAATCTGAATTTCCCCGAGGATGCCATCATCGGTGGTGTCATAAGGGGCAACGAGGCGTTTATGGTGGATGGGGACACCGAGATCCGGGCATACGACCAGGTGATTATATTCGCCAAACCTTCAGCGTCGAACAAGGTGAACGAACTTTTCATATAGTCGGTCCGGATGCGTATCCCGAGTGTCATAATCGCTTTGCTCATCTCCGTTTGTGCGGCGGCCACGGGTGCATATCCGTATCCCGTGACGGTGAGACAGCCTGACGGCAATATCGTCAGGATAATGTTGCACGGGGACGAATTCTCCCGCTGGTCCACCGATATGCAGGGAAACCTTATGGTGAGGGGACGGGACGGATATTGGCGACGGTCGGGTGCTGTGGATACAGACAGGATGAAGACGGTCAGGGAGACTAATCTCAGGAGGTATCGGGATGATCTCTCCGAAATCCGCCCGGTGACCAAGTCGGGTGCTCCTGTCACTGACGTGTCTGTTCTGGTGGTTCCCGTACAGTTTCGGGATACCAAGTTCTCCAGAGACGGATACCGGGAATATCTCTACGACAAACTGAATCTGCCCGGATACGGCGAGGGGGGGGCCACGGGTTCCGCCAAGGAC
>DCIQ01000191.1 GCA_002317435.1 Bacteroidales bacterium UBA1722
CCGTCCGTATCCGTCCAGAATTCACCCATCGGAATGTCCGCCAGGGCAGCGCCCGTCCCCGTGTCGAAAGGTCCCCAATACGGTTCCCAATAGAACTGCAGCCCCGCCGCATGTATTTTTTCCCTGGCCACGTTCCATCCGTTCTCGAAATACAGACGGTTGACGACTTTCTTCATATCCTCATCGAAGGTGTCACACGACTCGTCACTCTTTCCGCTGAAAGAGAAAGCCAGGAACGGCAGGGGGTCATATCCGCATTCTTTTTCGAATTCCTCCCTGAATCCGCAGGTCCAGTTCTGCCAGTCGGCCTCGTAACTGTCTATCAGGATATGAGTGAATGATCTGCCGATGTATTCTCCGAGGTGCTCTTTTATCGGCTCAAGCACATTGTCCCAATGATATGCGGATGCTTCGCGATTCATTTTGTCGGCTTCCATAGCCTTTCCTATCAGGTCCTCCGGCAGAGGATGCGGCGAGGACATGCTCGGAGCCTGACCTATTCTGATGACGTTCCATCTCCCGTCGGGGGCGTTCCAGTCCAGGTGTCCTTCTTCGTCCATGGCATTCGTGATATCCAGTACGGAATTCGGGTGCGCTCCGTCACCCTCCGGCACCGCCATCACCGCCAGATCCGAATACAGGGTCGCCCGGGAATGCGTGCCCCAACCCCTGTCCATCGGCATTTCAGGCTCGGGCAGATTTATACTGACCGTTTTGCCTCCGGCAATTCCGGTGACGGAATACACCAGCGTCTGCATGCCCCTGCGTTCGTCTATCCACGGTCCGCCCGTGGTCGCATAACCCGGCGCATTGTGCAGTCCGAGTTTCAGACCAAGTTCATCCGCCACTTCCGCCGCATGTTCCAACGCATTCCAGTACGCCTCGCTTCTGTAGGTCTGTTCCGGCCAGGGACCGTTCAATATTCCATGCTGAGGCTCGTGTACGTCGGAAGTCACGTTGAAGATGGTGGCTCCGGCTATCCCCGATTCCTTCATGGCCTGAAGATCCTTTTCGATGCCGCCGAGGGAGAAATTGCTTCCCAGCCAATGCCACCACACGTAAGGTCCGAATTCCTGCGGCGGACAGACGAAAGAGTCGGACAATTCTTTCAAGTTCATATCATCTGATGATTCTGTTCTTTCGCAAGACGTCATCAGCATGACAGATACGGCCAGTATTCCTGCAACGGTGTTTCTGTTCATATATTTTTTCGTATACCGGAACGGATGAATTTCAGGAATATTGAATTTTATTTCATCGTTTCTATCGTGGAGATTATCTTTTCTGCCATGACAGTCCCGATGACGACGTTCCCTTCGGGGTCGATGACGTACATGGTGGGTATCCACCGTATGTGATACAGTGGAGATATGTCAGTCTCTTTCCATTTCTTCAGTTCGCTCACCTGCGGATATGTGAGTCCGAACTTGGAGACTGCCTCTGTCCACTTGGCCTTGTCATCGTCCAGCGATACTCCTATGAAGACCACTCCTTTCTCTTGATATCGGGCATAGGCGGCCTGGAGGTCGGGGAGATCTTTCCTGCAGTCGGGGCACCAGGACGCCCAGAAGTCCAGAACTACGTAATGTCCTCTGAATGAACTGAGTGTCAGCTGTTCTCCATCGGGTGTGGGGAGGGTGAAATCGGGGGCTGGTGTTCCCTTTGGGAGAAGGTCTTTCGCGTATTCGGTATCGGGATCCTCTATCTCATACCCCGCCTCTTTCCATTCCAGGATGCCTCCGAGGAGGTTTACGGTGCGGGTATAGCCCATAGAGTCGAGCCGGGCGCAGGCTCCCGCGCTTCTGCGGCCGCTGCGGCAGTAGACGGCGAGGGTGGACTGTGTCTCCTTGAGGAGCTCCACCGCCTTCTGATCGAAATCTTCGGCCCGGAAGTCGATGTTCACGGCTCCGGGGATATGGCTTTCAGCGAATTCTTCGGGTGTCCTGACATCTATCAGGAGCACATCTTTTTCGGAGATAAGTTTCTGGAAATCAGATGCCGGCATATCTACATAACCGGACTTGCAGCCGAATGATGCGAAGGCTGCGGATAAAATGACAGTTAGTTTCAGGAGTTTCATATTCGATATTTTGGTCCGCTAAAATACGAAAAGAAAGGCAATAATATGCGTGTATGCCGCTGACTTCATTTTTTTATGTAAATTTGAAATGCCAAACATATCCGCTTGTGAAACTCAAGTTTCGCAAGTGCGAAACTTGAATTAATATACTTGCGAAACTTAAGTTATGAAACAGTACATTCTGAACGCCGCAGTCTTGACACTGATGCTGATCAGTTCCTGCAATGCTCCTCAGTCACCGGAGCGTGACCTCGATTCCGTCGCCTCCCCGTCTGGCACGGAGATTTTTAAAGCCGACCTCGACAGCATAGCCGCCCACTATGAGTTCCCCCAATGGTATACTGATGCCAAGTTCGGTATCTTCATCCACTGGGGTGTTTATTCCGTGCCCGCCTTCGGCAGTGAGTGGTATCCCCACAGCATGTATCAGGAGGGTTCTGACGAATATGAACACCATCGGCAGACCTATGGTGATCAGCAGAAGTTCGGTTATAAGGATTTCATTCCGATGTTCAAGGCCGAGCATTTCGATGCAGACAAGTGGGCCGCGCTATTCGAGGCGTCCGGCGCCCGTTACGTGATACCGGTCGCCGAACATCACGATGGATTTGCGATGTATGACAGCCGGCTGAATCCCTGGAACGCCAAGGTTATGGGTCCGAAGCGTGATATTCTGGGAGAACTGAAAAACGCCGTCGAGAGGCATGGCATGACGTTCGGGCTGTCCACACATCGCGCCGAGAATGCCTGGTATTATAACGGTGGAATGAAGTTCCCTTCCGACGTTCAGGATACCACCATCTCACTCTACGGATTCCGGTACGATAAAGAAGCCTACACTGAAACATCCAGCCGTGAGTGGCTGGAGCGCACCTACGAACTGATCGACCAATATCAGCCCCGTTTGATTTTCTTTGACTGGACAGTCAATAATCCCGTCATCAAACCCTGGTTCACCAAATTCCTGGCCTATTACTACAACAGTGCCGTCGACTGGGGTCAGGGTGTGGTGGTCAACACCAAGCAGGGTTATCCGACCAACGTGATGGTATGGGATGTGGAACGGGGCAAGTCCGGTCATATGATGCAGTTCCCCTGGCAGACCGACACCTTCGTGGGGACCAAGTCGTGGGGGTACATCGAAGACGAGGTATACAAGGTACCCGGTCAGATAGTGGACGATCTGGTGGACATCGTGTCGAAAAACGGCAATCTGCTGCTCAACATCGGTCCACGGGCTGACGGCACCATTCCGCAGGAAGCTCAAGATATTTTATTGGCTATAGGCGACTGGCTCGAAGTCAATGGAGAAGCCATATACGGCAGCCATTGCTGGAAGCGTCACGGTGAGGGGGAAACCGTCTCTACCATGGGATCGTTCACCGACAACAAGGCGGTCGACTACACCCCGCAGGATATCCGCTTCACTGTCAAAGGCAATGATTTCTATGCCATCACCCTCGAGTGGGGTACCGAGGATGTGCTGATACGTTCATTGACCCCGGACGTGACAGGAGACGCTGTGCTCTTGTCTGTCAAAATGCTTGGGTCGGATGAGGAGATTAACTGTCGGCAGCAGCCCGACGGTCTCCATCTTTCCTTCCCTGAAAAGAAACCCTGTGATTTCGCCTATACCTTCCGTCTCTCATTCGACCGCCCGATAGGCGAATCCCTCCCCAGTGAAGCCATCAATGAAGTGATGAAGTACGGGGAATAGGCCGACCTGACACATTAGCGTTAACGAATCGTCGTGATATGTACAAAAGATTGATAACCTCGTTTTTAGTCTGTGCCTGTATGACGGGCATCGCATTCGCTCAGGTGGCCGGTAATTCAGTGTCACTCGCCGGCGGTGACAAGACAGAGTATAACCCTATGATTTTCGGGCAGTTCATCGAACACTTCCATCGGCAGGTCTATGGTGGAATTTTCGATCCGGGCAGTCCTCTCA
>DCIQ01000077.1:0-958 GCA_002317435.1 Bacteroidales bacterium UBA1722
ACCGTGACCCGCGGGGAACTGTTGGCGCTCGTGGCCAGTACGGCGAAGTATGCGGACGTAGTTCAGGTGGAGTCTCTGCTCGATACACTACGGTCGTCGGCACTGTCACTGACAGATGCCGCGGATGCCGTACTTTCTTTGAACCCTTCTCTGGGTGACCTCCAGCAGTACTGGAGCGAATACCGTGCGGTATGTTCGGACTACAGGGACTATATGGAGATAGACCGGACCGGAAGGAAGCAGGAACTTCTCACCGGTCAGGTGTGGCGCGCCAAGGAATACTATGTCAGGCTGGAGTCCCAGCGTGCCACGATGGTAAGGGATTTGGAACTGGAAAGAAAGAAACTGTCCCGTGACTCCACCCTTCTTTCAGTGAAGGCCATCTCGGAAAAGGAGTTCGAGATGTCCCAGCAGGAATACATCTCCAAGAAAGCCTCTCTCGACGGCTTCGACGCGACGATGGCGTCGGCCCATCTGGATCGCCTTCAGCTGGAGCAGCAGATACTGGAGCTGGACACGCAGCGCAGCGAGGAGGAGGCGGAGCACAGGAGGAAGCTGGAGCAGGCCGTCAGGAACCTCGAAGGGCAGCTGGCCCTGTGGAGGGAGAAGTACGCCGTCACCGCACCGTACGGCGGCATAGTGTCCCTGCAGAACGTCTGGGGGAAGGGGCAGAGGGTGAATGCAGGTGACATAATAGCCAGCATCGTCCCCGCCGGGGAGATGGAGGTGATGGGCCGCCTGAAGGTCCCCTCGGCCAGTTTCGGGAAGGTGACGGAGGGGCAGCCGGTGAACATCCGGCTGAACGGGTTCCCGTATCTGGAATACGGCATCCTGAAGGGGGAGGTGGCCGTAATCTCCCGCATCCCCGAAAGGACGGAGGAGGGCATAGCCTACACCGTGGATGTGGAATTGCCCGAAGGGCTGACCAGTACCTATCACAGGACCTTCCCCTTCGTCC
>DCIQ01000077.1:1015-2539 GCA_002317435.1 Bacteroidales bacterium UBA1722
TGAGGCTGATCGACAGGTTCATCCAACCGATAAGGTCGCTGTTCGTGAACAGATAAACGAGATTTTCTGCGATATGATTACCCGAGCAGTTTCCTGCAGATATTCCTGAATCTGGTGTAGAACAGCACCGCCGCCGTGGTGAGTCCGAGCATCAGACCGAGCCATACTCCGTCGGGACCCATTCCCAGGACTATGCCCATAAGATAGCCTGCCGGGATGGCTACCAGATAATAGGAGATTCCGGCGTAGAGCATTGGCCGTCTGGTGTCCTGAAGGCCTCTCAGGGCCGACATCGAAGAGAGTTGTACGGCATCCGAGAACTGGTAGACGGCTATTATCAGCAGCAGGCGGGATGCGACGGGTATTACTTCCGGGTCGGAAGTGAAAGCGAGGGGAAGAACCTGGTCAAGTGCTACGAATATCACGGCGCAGACTGCCATATAGACTATGGACATGTGGATGGAGGCCTTTCCGGCCATATATGTCTCCCGATACCTGCGTGCCCCGTACTGATGGGACACCCTGATGGTGGCCGCCGTCCCGACTCCGCAGGCGATGAGAAACGAAATCTGGCTCAGACTGTATGCTATCTGGTGTCCGGCCTGCTGGACCTTACCCATCCAGCCCACCATCACAGATGCGAAATTGAAAGCCGTGACCTCCAGCAGGCAGGACAGTGCCACGGGTACGGACAGGGAGAATATCTCCCGTTGAACGGTCCGGTCGAACCATTTCCCGGAGAAATCCGTGTACGGGCGATAGACAGCGGACTTCCGGATTATAAGAACGAAGAGTGATGCGGCCAGGGTTCTGGATATCAGTGTGGCCAACGCCGCTCCGGAGGCTCCCATCCGAGGTGCTCCCAGATGCCCGAAAATGAGGATCCAGTTCAGCAGGATGTTTACCATATTGGTGAACATCGTAATCCACATGGCGTGGCTGGTGTTTCCTATGCCTTCGGCAAATTGTTTGGAGGTGACGAAGAAAACTATCGGGATCAGTGACAGCAGATTGAGGAAGTAGTAACTCTGCGCAGGGGCGATTATGTCCGGGTCCTGTCCCATAAAGGGCATAAAAAGTCCTATGCCGGCCATAGCCGCTCCGGTGACGGAGAATACGGCACTGTTGGTCAGGAAGGAGTTGCGGAGCAGGGCGGCGGTGCGTCGGGTATCTCCTCTGCCGATACATTCCCCCACCAGCGGCGTGAGTCCCTGTGAAAACCCCAGAAGCGTAAAGAAGCCTATCATGAACAGTGCGTTCGCGAACGATACGCCGGCCAGGGCAGTCGTGCCGACGTGGCCCACCATGATATTGTCCGCCAGCTGGATAATCACCTGTCCGGCCTGCGTGACCATGACCGGCAGAGCCACTTTCATGTTTCTCCGGTAAAAAGGAAGATATTCTCTGAAATGATACATAACTCCGGTCCTGCACTTTTCTGACGGCAAAAGTAGATGGTTTTTAGGAAAAAGCCTTACCTTTGGGACTCAGTATATCAGAAAAATATGCGCTGCATTATATCGG
>DCIQ01000077.1:2620-9281 GCA_002317435.1 Bacteroidales bacterium UBA1722
TCGCTGTGCTCACGCTGATGCACTGCCTTTGACTCTTTCGTAACGAAACACCCTCGGACTCGCAATCCCGACCCTCCCTCAGGAAGGGAAGGTCGTAGCGGAAGACGACTACATGTAATCAATAAAAAATGTGTAGTTTTGTATAACAAATACCTACAATTATGGTAACGATAGCAAATCCGATTTATGATGTAGTCTTCAAGTATCTGATGGAAGACAAGAGGGTGGCGGGGATAATACTTTCGTCACTGTTGAAACAAAAGGTAGTCGAACTGGAATTCCGGAAGAACGAGTATTCGAACATATCCCGGAATGAGATGTCCATATTCCGGATAGATTTCGGAGCGACCATCGAGGATGAAACCGGGGAGCGGAAGATGGTTCTGATTGAACTGCAGAAGACGTGGGTTCCGACGGAGACACTCCGGTTCCGACAGTATCTCGGTGCTCAATATGCGAGCAGGGAAAATCTTCTCAAGGACGAAGGAAGCAATGCTCTTCCCTTGATTACCATTTACCTGCTTGGTCACAGGATAGGCATCTTGGAGGAGCCTGTGCTGTATGTGAAGCGACATGTATATGATTATCAGGACCGCCTTGTCACCAAAGGCATTCCTGACAAGTTCATAGACAGTTTGACACACGACAGCATCATAGTTCAGATTCCGCTGCTCAAGGGACGTGTGAGCAACCGTCTTGAGATAATACTAAGCATATTTGACCAGAGTCAGGTCTCTGATGACAATGCCCAGCTTCTTCATTTCGATGAGTCGGGTTACGAGTCCGATTCGGAGATGGAGCAGATTCTGTTCCGCCTCGCGGCGGCTGCAGCGGATGCCGATATCCGCCACAGCATGAATGTTGAGGAAGAATATTTCGGTATCATCGAAGAGAAAGACACCGAACTTCAACGTCAGAATCAATTACTTGCAGAACAGGGAGCCCAAATCAAGGAACAGGGAGCCTTGATTACGGCTCTGATAAAAGAAATGCTTGAATCAGGAAAAACACATGAAGAGATATCCGTAATGATAGGAAAAAGCATTGAAGACATCATAACTATTTCGCATTCATAGTAGAATGAGGACAGAATCGTCACTATCAAATGTATGGACCATATCTTTTTATGTTTGTTTGAGAAAGTTGGGTTAAGTCAAGATAAAATCACAAAACAACTTCATAAACAATGAAAAATACTATCATTATCACACTTGCGGCAGTGCTGCTGGCTGCCTGCTCCGGAGCCGGAAATACCGGCACCGGGTCTCTTCCTTCGGAAGTGACGATCTCAAAAGGAGTTCTCAAGGATAAAATTCTGGGTGCCTGGGCCGGGCAGATTATCGGCTGCTCGTACGGAGGACCGACCGAGTTCCGTTATGCCACCATCATAGATAAGAATGTCGACATCCCGTGGGGTGAGCATTATGTGAAATCTTGGTACGATAACTCCCCCGGCCTCTACGACGATGTCTATATGGATCTCACTTTCGTCGATGTGTTCGAGAAAGAAGGACTTGATGCTCCTGTGGAGTCATTCGCAAAGGCTTTCGCATATGCTCCCTATCCTCTCTGGCATGCCAATGCCCAGGCCCGCTACAATATCATGCAGGGTATCATGCCTCCCGCATCCGGTCACTGGACGAATAATCCCCACTCTGAAGACATCGACTTCCAGATAGAAGCCGACTATGCCGGCATCATGTCCCCCGGTATGCCCAACTCATCGTCACACTACTGCGATGCCATAGGACACATGATGAACTACGGTGACGGCTGGTACGGTGGAGTCTATGTAGCGGCGATGTATGCACTGGCGTTCGTGAGCGATGATCTCGATTTCATCACCGCAGAAGCCCTTAAAGTCATCCCTGCAGAGAGTAAATATTATCAGGCTATGGCCGATGTCATCAGATGGCACTGCGAATATCCCGACAGCTGGGAGGAGACATGGCTCCAGTTTAATCTTAAGTATGGTTTCGATGTCGGATGCCCCGAGGGGGTCTATACAGCATATAATATAGATGCAGTTCTCAACAGCGCCTATATCCTGATAGGTCTTCTCTATGGAGACAAGAACTTCTATCGTACCATCGACATATCCACCCGCTGCGGAGCCGATTCAGACTGTAATCCCGCTTCTGCCGGCGGTATACTCGGTGCCATATTGGGTTGGAATGCCATCCCGGAATACTGGCGGAAGCCCGTGGAAGAGGTGGCTGACAGAAATCTGGTATATACTGAAATATCACTCAACAAGGCTGCGGAGATGTCATTCAATCAGGCCCTGAAAGTCATCGGTCTCGGCGGCGGCTCGGTCTCTGACAGCACCGTCACCATCAAGACACAGATTCCTGAGGCGGTCCCACTGGAGGTTGGATTCGAAAATCACTGGCCTGTCGGTGTGCAGTTTCTTCGCAGGAGCATCTCCAAAGTCGATACTGTCCGCTTCGACGGTAACGGCATAGTGATAAGATATGAATTCATAAAGGATGCATCATATAAGCCTCATGACTACACAGCTAAGGTAGAAGTTTATCTGGACGGAGAACTTTCCCGGACATGTGCTCTTCCTGCCTTCGGACGGGGGCAGGCCACCGAGTTCTATTATCAATACGAACTCCCTGTAGAATCCCACAAACTCACTTTCAAGTGGCTGAATCCGGAGGACGGCATCGACATCCGTTTGAGCCGGGCCATAGTCTATTCGGACAAGCCTTCGATGACGGCACACTGCGACGAATAGGAAGCTGTAATGAAGTACCTCAGCATATTATTCATATCAGTGTTATTCATTGTCGGTATAGGATGTACCGACAATGAATTCGATGAGAAGCACATAGTCGTCTCGTTCGGGGTGATGAGCGATGTCCATATCGACGGAGTGGACACTGATGCCGGTATCAAGTTCAAGAGTGCACTCGAACAGCTCCGCGACAGTGCTGCGGTGACGGACCCTCATTCCATAGCCGGTATCCTCATCGCCGGAGACCTTATCAATAACGCTTACAAAAGTCCGGAGTACTACTGTCAAGTGGAATATTTCAAAACCATCTACGAATCTGTTTTCGATCCGGTAAGTGTCCCGATGGTTTATACCCCCGGAAATCACGACACATACAGGGAATGGACTTCAAATACCATTTCAGAAGCGCAGAATTTGAGCGATGCGTTCGGTGAAAATTATTTTATGACTGACCTTGACCGGCGGGCCGGGCAGACTTTGGAGTGCCGCCACTGCCTCGTGGCAGGTTATGATGTGCTCTGTATAGTCCCTGACGGACGGAATCCCGTAGTCTATCCTGAAGCATCTGTCAGATGGCTTGACTCCACACTGAATGTCATCACCCGGAAGCATCCGGGGAGATTTGTACTCGTACTTACCCACCCGATGATTTATGACACGGTTTATGGCAGCACCCTGGGAGACTATTGGGATACGCAGATGCTGACACCCGTTCTGAGCAAGTATCCTCAGGCCGTTACCTTCAGCGGACACCTTCATTTCCCTCTGAATGATCCGCGCAGCATCTGGCAGGGTGCATTCACGTCATTCGGTTGCGGATGTACCAGTTATATGGCCATCGAGGACGGAGGGTATGAATATATGGCGGGCCGTACCATTATGAAGGACTGCCGGCAGTTCTCTCAGGGGCTTCTGGTGCAGTTCGACAGAAAAGGAAATATGCGTGTCACCCGTATGGACTTCTATAACAGGTCCACCATCGGTGAACCTTGGACGGTTCTCCGTCCGGCGAAGGATTTGTCACATCTGTCGGAATACTCCCACGACAGGCGGAGTGCTGCGAATGCCGCTCCGGTACTTTCCCGGCTGAATGTCGAGGTGACTGACCGTAATCCGGATGTGTCCTCTTCACGGGATTGCTCCCATGAATCTCAATCGGGCTCTAACTCTTGCGATACCGTTACAGCCGTTTTCGCGGCCGGGGAGGATGACGAGTTCGTACATCACTATGTTCTGACACTGACAGACGGGCGGGGTGATACTGTGAAGGTGAAAAAGCTTCTCTCGGACTTCTATCGCGTTCCCCGGACAGAGCTGATGAAGAAAGAGTGGCGCGAACCGTTCGCTGTCCCCTCCGCCGGCAGATACACCTTGACACTTGAAGCCTTTGATTCGTGGGATGCCGCTGCCAATATACTGTCACATACATTTGAAGTTGAGTCAAGATAAAATTGGCAGCTGCTGTATGGTACGACTGATTCGTGGCATCTTGATGAAATATCTGACACTGATCATTTCCCTCTTGACATTGATTTGCTGCAGTGAACGGACCGACATATTGACCGTATCCGAATCCTTCTCCCGGCCGCCCCGTCAGGCGAGTCCCTACGTTTGGTGGCACTGGATGTTCGGGTATGTCTCACAGGATGGAATACTGAAAGACCTCTCATGGATGGACAGGGTGGGTATTGCAGGGGTTCATCAGTTCGATGCAGGGGGGCTGGGGATGGCCAGGGCTGCGGACGTGCAGTATCCTTATTTCTCGGACGGCTGGAAAAAGATGTTCGGATATGCTATTCACGTGGCTGATTCTCTCGGCATGGATGTGACCATAGCGAGTGCTCCCGGCTGGAGTTCTACAGGAGGCAGATGGGTGACACCGCAGAATGCGATGAAAAAGCTTGAATGGCGGGTGATGGAAACGGACGGCGGGGTGATAAACGTCAAACTGCCGGATCTGTATTGTACTGTCGGACAGTTTCAGGACTGGTATCAACCGAATGACAGGATAGACGTGGAACCTTACGGAGAAGATCTGGCGGTTCTCGCCGTAAGGATGCGTGACGATGACTTTTCGGTGGAAGGGCAGCTTCTCAATGACTCGGCGGTATTGTTCAAGTTCGATACTGCCGTCACAGCCCGTGCGATAACCGTTCATAGTTACAGAATGGCAGGCAGACCGATACCGGCTAAGGAAAAAATGCTTGAAAATAAGCCTGAGGCGGTACAGAAGGACACCCGGATAAACACTGAACTGTCACCATACGAGGGGTTGTCCTTCAACACTGTCGAAGCAAGTGATGACGGAATGGTATGGTCCGTCATCAAGAACCTCCCGGCCACTGAACTTCCATATCTGACTGTGAATTTCGATGTTGTCACCGCACGCTGTTTCAGAGTGAGGGGAGAGCGGCTTGCAGGTGCGGTACTATACGGAGCTGGAAGAATCGAACATTCAGAGGAGCAGGGTGCCTTCACTAATCCGAAGGACCTTCATAAATTCCATACTCCCGAATCACCCTGCGGAGTGCCGGACCGGGATGTCAGTGTCATCGACCTGACAGGGCGGATGAAGGGTGACGGCACGCTTACGTGTGAATTGCCTTCAGGCAAATGGAGAATATACCGCTTCGGATGGTCTGTTACCGGAAAGGTGAATCACCCGGCGAATCCGGAGGCTACCGGTCTGGAAGTTGACAAACTGGACCCTCAGGCCTGGACAGACTATTTCCGTACATACCTTGACATGTATCGCGATGCTTCAGAAGGGAGAATGGGGAGTGAAGGGATACAGAGACTGCTGATAGACAGTTATGAGGCAGGTCCTCAGACATGGACTCCGAAGATGGAGGAGGAATTCTTCCGCAGGAGAGGATATCAGCTGCGCAGGTGGCTTCCGGTACTGGCGGGGGAGATAATAGGCAGCGTCGCCGAAAGCGAAGGGTTTCTGTGGGACTGGAGAAAGACCATCTCGGAACTTTATGAAGAAAATTATGACAGGGTGGATGATATGCTCGCTGAATACGGGCTCCGGGGACGCTATACGGAATCGCACGAGGGGGGCAGGGCATTCTGCGGGGACGGTATGAGAGTGAAAAGAAATGCGGAGATACCGATGTCGGCCATCTGGGTCCACGATACTCCCGAAGGTTCGAGAATACCGTCCGCCATCGCCGACATCCGCGAATCAGCTTCGGTGGCTCACCTGTATGGCCGCCCCATCGTGGCCGCCGAGTCGTTCACGGCGGAAGGAAGTCATCAGAAAGCATATACATATACTCCCGAGAAACTGAAATATACTGCTGACGTGGCACTTGGTGCGGGTCTGAACCGCTTCGTCATACACGAATCCGCGGCACAGCCCGGAGATCATTTTCTCCCGGGTGTCGGCCTGTTCAGGTATGGACAGTGGTTTACCCGTCACGAGACTTGGGCTGAGTGGGCGCGTCCATGGACAGACTATCTCGCCCGGAGCTGCCATCTTCTCCAGCAGGGGCATCCTGTCGCGGACATTCTGTGTTATTACGGTGAGGATTCGAATGTCACTTCCCAGTGGGGGGGTGCCTCTTTTGACGGACTTTTCCATGTGCCTGACGGATACGAATATGATTATATCGATCCGTGGAGCCTGCTCCATACGGTCCGTCCGTTCCATGGAAGACTTGTAACCGACAGCGGAATGTCCTATGGTGTACTTTTCATATCGGACGACTGCACCACCATGTCAGTGGAGGTGTTGGAACGGCTTGCCGGATTCGCTCGTGCGGGGATAGTTATCTGTGGAAGACCTCCCGTGCGCCCTGCGGGGCTGATGGCCGACCGGCGGAAGTTCGACTCTCTGGTATCCGATATCTGGGATTCTGCCGGAGGCCGTGTGGTCGGGACATTATCGGAGGCTGTCGTCGCAGCGGGTATCGC
>DCIQ01000077.1:9383-16850 GCA_002317435.1 Bacteroidales bacterium UBA1722
TACCGCTATGTCCATCGCGTTATGAAAGATGCTGACATCTGGTGGGTGAGGAATTTTGATGAACCGGCTGACACGGAGGCTGGTTCCGAAACTTGGAATCTGCTGAATGGTTATGGCCCGGACAGTGCTTCGGTCCTGTCCTTCCGTTGTGACAGACGTTATGCATACGTTTTCGATCCCGAGGACGGAAACATCACCGACTGGAGTGACCTGCTCTCCCGTGACGGTGACCGATGCGGTCTGCCTCTCTCTGCAGTACCGGGTAAAGCTGTTTTCGCCGTGCTCAGCGACAGAAAAATCCCGTCAGCCGGCCCGAGGAAGAAGTTCATCCCGTCCCGCTCCTGCTGGATAGCCGGTCCGTGGAGTGTGGATTTTGAACAGAAAGGCGGGGCCGTGGCGCACGAAGAATATGCCGCAGATATTTGTACCACCGATTCCTGCGGGACGGTCCGGGTTATGACCGGCACTCTCCCATCATGGACGTGTTCATCGAATCCTGTGGTCAGATACTATTCCGGCATAGCCGAATATACTGCTTCATTCGATATGGAATTTCCAATCTCCGGTTCACAGATCCGAGTGGATCTGGGCGAACTGAGGGAACTCGCCAGAGTGCTGGTGAACGGTGCGGATGCCGGGATACTATGGCATGCTCCATTCGTCACCGGTGATATCAGCGGACTGCTGCATCCCGGAGAGAATACCCTGACAGTAAGAGTCGCCAACACATGGGTGAACAGAATGATAGGCGACAAACAGCCCGGGGTGACTGAAAAGGTGACCCGTGTCACGAGATTTTATGAAGCCTCCGATCCGCTGCTTCCTTCCGGACTGTTCGGTCCGGTGAGAATAGTGTGGTCGGAATGATAGTTCAAAATGTTATATTTGTTGTTTCATACAATACATTATTATTATGCGTTTCTTCAGATTACTATTCCTTTCTTCCCTGATGATATCTCTATTCACAGTCGCATTACCGGCGGCACAACCCATTTCAGGTAAGGAGCTATATACACAGTTCCGGAATGCCGATGACCGTTACCGTCCTTTCGTCAGATGGTGGTGGAATGGTGACAAGGTTCGTAAGGAGGAGATAACCCGTGAACTGGAACTTCTCAAGGCAGCCGGGATAGGGGGTGTGGAGATTAATCCCATAGAATTTCCGGCCAAGGTGGATACCACAGGTATCGGCTCCCTCGAATGGCTCAGTCCGGAGTGGATAGAGATGCTCAAATATACTTTTGACGAGGCTTCCCGGCTGGGGATGACCTGCGATCTGATAGTCGGTTCGGGATGGCCGTTCGGCTCCGAGAAACTACCGCGGGACGAAAGGGCTTCCGTTATGCTTACCTATGCGGTCGAGGTGGATGGCGGCACGGATATAGAGATGTCCAAGTTTCATATCTTCAAGACTATAGATCCGGGAGTGTCGGTGGTGAACGAACGCCGCACCTGCGAGATGGTCTCGGCACTGATGACTCCGAATCCCATTAATGACCTCGGCGAGGCGGTCGATATTATGGACAGATTCGACGGGGATATCCTGACTTTGAAAGTGCCCGAGGGTCGTCACGTCCTCTACTTCATGGTCCGTTTCGATTCATTCGCCAGTGTCATCAACGGAGCTCCCGGGGCGGCTGGCTCCATTCTGAATCATATGGATGCCCGGGCGGTGAGAAAGTATCTGGACCATATGTCAGATGCCATCGAGCCGGTGACCGGACCTCTGTCGGAGCGTCTCCGTGCGTTTTTCGTCGACAGTATGGAACTCGAAGGAAATAACTGGACGGATGACTTCGCCGCCGAGTTCAGGCGCCGCAGGGGATATGAGCTGCTCCCCTGGCTTCCTTTCACCATGTTCAAGGTGGGGCGGCTGGGAGATGTGGAGAGTTTCGAGTACGGGGCTGAGAAGGGGGAGAAATTCGCAGAAGAGGTGAACCGTGTGAGATTCGACTTCGAGCTCACCAAGGCGGAACTGCTCCACGAGAGATATACCGCCACTTTTCTGGAGTGGTGTCGGGAGAAAAGGGTGAAGTCCCGCGCACAGGCATACGGCAGGGGATTCTTCCCCTTGGAGTCTTCCCTCGGATACGATATTCCGGAAGGGGAGTCCTGGACCACGAACTGGCTCAGGCACAGGATAGGAGAAGAGATGGGTGACGAAGATTACCGGCGCGGCCGCTCCTATACGATGATTAACAAATATGTTTCATCCGCTGCACACCTGACCGGCAAGCGCATTGTCAGCGCGGAAGAGATGACCAATACATATAAGGTGTTCATCACTTCACTGGAGTTCCTCAGGGTAGGCTCCGACATGAATGCCACTGCCGGCATCACACATTCGGTATGGCACGGGTTCAATTATTCTCCCCGGTCCGCGGGGTTCCCCGGATGGGTCCAGTACGGCAGTTACTATAATGACCAGAACACTTGGTGGCCGTATTTCAGGCTTCTGAATGACTGGCGGGCCAGAATGAGTTCCATCCTCCAGAATGCCGATATGGTCACTGATATCGCCCTGCTCCCGGCCAATATGGATATGTGGACAGAGATGGGGGTCCAGACGGAGCCTTTCCCGGTGAAGCTGAATGTCCCTTATACTTCTCTTATATGGGAGGCCATACATAAAAATGGCGGCGGTGCCGACTATGTGACCGAGAATATCATCCGCGACGCTGAAGTGAAGAACGGAAAACTGTGTTATGGTCCGAAACAGTACGGAACTCTGTTCCTCATAGATGTCGGCGGCACTTTCCCCGAAATCCTCGATAAGATAGAAGAGTTCGTCAGGACGGGAGGCAGGGTTTTCTGTATAGGCAAATACCCCTGCAAGTCCCTCGGGCTCAAGGATTGGGAGGAGCGTGACACCCGGATAGCAGCTCAGGTGGAGAGGTTGAAGGCTTATCCCGACAGGTTCGTCCTGCTGGAGAGACCTTCCGACGGCAAATATCTCGAATGGTATACTGAAGTGATGAACAAGTGGGGCCTGCCCCACACCGTCACCGTGGAGAACCCCGACAGATTTCTGCTTCAGAGCCATTTCGTCACCGATGACTGTCAGGATGTCTTCCTTTTCGTAAATGCAAACCTCAGTGAGGAACGCTCCAGCGAAGTGGTATTCCCGAAGTCGGTGTTCAGCGGAAAGACCGCGTGGCTGTATGATCCGGCTTCCGGTGAGAGATATCGCCTGCCCATAAGTAGGGACGGGAGGATGAAAGTGGCTCCGGGTCCTGCGGAAAGCTGGCTGATCGTTTTTAACCGTGAAAAAGGGGGGAAGGAGTGGAGGCCGCTGCCGGTGAACCGCACCGAAGGTGCCGGGAACAGCCTTAGCCCGCGGGGGTGGAGACTCTCCCTCACCCACAAGATACTCGGGTGGACGAAGACCGCTCAGATGGATACCCTCACCGATTTGAAGGATACGGAGCAGTGGCGGAACTTCTCGGGGGATGTCACCTATAGCACCACGATAATATTGCCCGAGGGCAATATCCCTTCATTCATCGACCTCGGAAAGGTGGGGGACATCTGCTCTCTGAAGGTGAACGGCACCCCCTGCGGGGTGAAGTGGTTCGGCAGGAGGATTTACGATCTCAGCGGACTGCTGCACGAGGGGGAGAACACCCTCGAAGTGACCGTCACCACCCTTATCGGGAACTATCTGCAGTCGTTCAAGGATGATCCGGTGGCCCAGAGGTTCCTCTTCCGCAGGAATGCTCCCCTCACGCCTTCCGGACTGATGGGTCCTGTCACACTATATTGACTACTTGTTATTTTAGAATTGTATGTATAAAAGATTATTGATGACATTGGTGGCTGTTGCGGCTGCGGCTCTGAGTTCAGGCGCCGCGGATTGGTACGCCACTGATTTCGGGGCTGTCGCGGACGGCAGGACCCTGAATTCGGCGGGCATCCAGGCCGCCATAGACTATGTTTCGGCACAGGGAGGAGGCCGGGTGGTGTTCACTCCCGGGAAGTTTCTTACAGGGACAGTTTACTTGAAAGACGGTGTGACTCTCCATCTGGAGGCCGGCGCCACGCTGCTGGGATCCCCAAATCCGTGGGATTATACGAAGGACAGTTACGTGCAGTGGACCTCGATGATATTCTCCATAAAGCAGAAGAATATCGGGATCACCGGTGAAGGCACCATCGACTGTCAGGGATTCACAGTGGCCAACCACATGGTGGAATATATCCACCGCGGGCTTTTTGAGGACCCTATGAAGCTGGACAGGCCGAATGAGACCAACCGTCCCGAGAACATCTACTTCCGTGAATGTGAAAATGTGACTGTCACCGGGATAACCCTGAGAAATCCCGCCAGCTGGAATCAGACTTACGACCAGTGCCGGAACGTCTGTCTTGAAGGACTTACCGTCGACAGCAAGTCTTACTGGAACAATGACGGAATAGATATCGTCGACTGTCAGGACGTGGTGATCAGAAACTGTTACGTAGATGCTGCGGACGATGTTTTCTGCTTCAAGTCCCACTCCCACGACCACATGTGTGACAATATCCTCATCGAGAACTGTACGGGACGCTCCAGCGCGAACGGCATCAAGTTCGGCACCGTGTCAAAGGGCGGATTCAAGAATTTCAAAATCAAGAATATGACCCTGTTCGACACATATCGTTCGGCGATAACTTTCGCTGCTGTCGACGGGGCGGAGATAGAGAACATCGAAGTGGACGGGGTCAGAAGCTTCCATACCGGCAATGTCATATTCCTCAGGACGGGTGACAGATGGAACAAGATTCATTCTTTGGGAGTGAGTGACCGGGACCGCACGAACGTCCGTCGGAAGATTCCCTGCATGAAGAATGTGGTCATCCGTAACGTCTATGCCGAAGTGCCCTCCGACAAGCCTGATGCGGGATATAACTATGAGGGGCCGGTAGAGGATCTGCCCCGTAACATATCACCGGCCATCATCTGTGCCGGCATCCCGGAATATCACATAGAGGGCGTGCTGCTCGAGAACATAGAGATAGTGGTCCCGGGAGGCGGTAATCCCATCTACGCCAGAAGGGATGCCACACCTGAGGCTCTCGACGCCATACCGGAGATGAAGGATTATTATCCCGAGTTCTCACAGTGGAAGGAACTGCCCGCCTGGGGTGCGTATCTCCGCCATATCGACGGCATCACCTTCAGGAACGTCTCGTTCAGGGCTCTCGCTCCCGATTATCGTCCCTGTATCGTGACGGACGATGTGAAGGACCTGAAACTGGAGGGTGTCACTTTCGATGAAGACGCCTCCGGCAAGAATCAGACAGTCACCTATAAAACCACCATCGTAAAATAGCGGCAAGCGTATGAAAAAGATTATATTGACACTCGTTTTATCTCTTGCCGCAGTGTTCTGCGCCAGGGCGCAGCAGGAGTACAAGGCCACCGTTTTCGGAGCCAAAAGTGACGGTATCACTGACAATACGGGTACCATCCAGCGTGCCATAGACTTCATCTCCTCAAAAGGGGGCGGGGTGCTGGTGTTCTATGTGGGCAGATATGTGACCGGTGCGGTCCAGCTGAAGGATAATGTGACCATCCGCCTCGAAGAGGCTGCCGTGCTGGTGGGTACATCGAACATATATGGTTATAAAGGACATCCGGCACTTGTATGGGCTGAGGGTGCCTCGAACATAGGCCTTACCGGAAAAGGTGTCATCGAGGGAAGGCATACACTTCTGTCAGCCTTTGTCGAAGGACAGATAGCGAAAGGGCATATCCCGTCGGACTACACACTGCCCGCTCTCTATTCTTTTGAAAACTGCACCGGTACGGTCCTCTCCGACGAACTGAAACTGGCGGATGACACTGTCGCGAATTATGACAAGACCAAACTTAAGAAGTAAGCCTATGAAAAAGATATTTATCATCACTGCTGCATTGATTGTCTGTGCTGTGCAGATCTCTGCCAAGGAATACTATGCTTCCCAGTTCGGCATCAGATCGAACGGGACCACTCTGAACACCACCTCCATACAGAAGGCGATAGATTTCATCAGTGCCGAAGGGGGCGGAAAACTCATTTTCAAGGTGGGGCGGTATATGACAGGCTCCATCTTCCTGAAGTCCAACGTCACCATAGAACTCGGGGAAGGGGCCATCCTCACAGGCTCTCCGAATCCGTACGACTATCAGTGGAATGACTGGTGTTACGGTTTTATCTGTGCCAACGGGGCTGAGAACATCGCCATTACGGGACTCGGAGTCATAGACGGCAACGGTCGCGAGGTGGCCAACAATTTTCTCTCCCAGATCGCGAACGGGTTTATTCAGGACCCTCTCAAACTCGGCCGGCCGGCCAACAGGCCCCACGCCCTGATGCTGATCAACTGTACCGATGTGGAAGTCTCCGGCATCAATATCCGCAGCTCCGCCTGCTGGACATTCACTGTGGACAGGTGTACTAATCTTCATATCGACGGTGTCACTGTGGAGAGCCGCGCCTTCTGGAACAACGACGGCATCGACATCGTCGACTGCCGTCACGCCGTCATCGAAAACTGCTTCGTGAATGCCTCGGATGACGGCATCTGCCTCAAATCGCACAAGGCGGACCACTGTAACGACGATATCGTCGTCCGTAACAATAAGATAACATCCAGTGCCAGCGCCATCAAGTTCGGTACTTTCGGTGTGGGCGGGTTCCGGAACATAAAAATCATCAACAATATAGTCTATGATACCTTCAGGTCGGCCATCGCCATCGAATCTGTCGACGGAGGGTTCTGTGAAAACGTGCTGGTGGATTCTCTGACATCGCTCAACACTGCGAATGCCATCTTCCTGACCGTCGGGCAGAGACGCGGTGCGAAGAAGAGCTCGATGAATGATGTGGTGATACGTAACGTCTATGCCGAGGTGGTGGAAGGTAAGCCGGATTACGGTCTCGATTATGAAGGCCCCTCGCTGGAGGATGAACCGCGCAACTGCAGTCCATGCTCCATAGTCGGACTCGAAGGGCAGAACATCACGAACGTCACCATCGAGAACGTGGAGATCAAGTTCCCCGGGGGCGGGGATCCGTCGTATGCGAAAGTCGGAACCGACGAACTCACGAAGGTGCCCGAATTGCCTCTGGCATATCCTGAATTCTCCGTGTGGAAGGAACTTCCCGCCTGGGGGTTCTATATCCGCCATGCGGAGGGTGTCACCTTCAGGAACGTGAAACTCACTGCCGCCGCGAAGGATTATCGTCCGGCCGTCGTGCTGGATGATGTTCACGACAGCACTTTCAAGGGATTCAAAGGGAAGGTATTCAAGGCTGCGAACTGCAGTGGCGTAAAATGAAAAGAATCGGCATTCTTCCGGCGGCGATACTGCTTCTGACGGCTTGCGGCCGGGGGGATTATATGGATGCTTCGCTGCCTGCGCAGAGGAGGGCGGAACTGCTCCTTCGCGAGATGACCCTCGAGGAAAAGGTGGGGCAGATGTGCCAATATGTGGGTCCGTGT
>DCIQ01000101.1:0-1624 GCA_002317435.1 Bacteroidales bacterium UBA1722
AGATAGAAATGCTGCCTTCCGATGTCGAAGAACCACAGTTTCGAACGGAGTTCCACGGTGGCGTAGGCGAATCCGTCCGACAGGATACGGTTACGCAGGATACCGCGCAGGGTATTCTTTCCGCCCAGTCCGTCGAATATGTTTCTGGTCATCCTGATATTGTTCACGTAGTTGTTCATATAATACGGGGCATTCCCCGCTATGGTATTCTGCGTACACAGACGATATGCGAGGTTCAGCCTGTTCTTCACGATATTCACATAATGACGGAAATCGAGATTCAAGGCCACATAGTTATAGGAGCTCAGCTGTCCGAGGCCCGCCGTGTAGGTAAGATACCCGTCGGCATAGATGCCGCGGTCGGGATTGGTCTCGGCACTCCTGCTGTCATAGGTGAGACCGGCTCTGAGATAAGGATGCCATCCACCTTTGTCTTCGTCGGCGGATATCAATCCCCATTCCTTATAAAGTTTGTAGAGTTCTGTCTGATTATCGGGCAGGTCAGTCTTCGAGAGATCCACGTTTCCATTCATGAAGCCGAGAACACCGATACCGGCATTCCACTTGAAATCGCCCACGATGGTCCCCGAAATATCCACCATAGTACGGAAAAGGTTCGATTTGCGCTTGTAGAACGCTCTGGTCAAATACTCGGGATCATCCACTTTCGCAGCGCTCCATTGGGGTTTATAGACGCTCTGATATCCGTTGAAGCCGTAGAAATCGAACATGGCATCGGGAAGGAAGGATACGTCCACCGCGAACCAATGCTTGGGTATCAGACAGTCGGTCTGGTAGTAGAGACGGAAGTTACCGTTATTCTTCGTGGTCCAGGATGCTTCGGCATAGAGGGAATGACGATAGGCAGGGTATTTCTTCCCGTCACCGTAATCATAGATATTGGTGAGTACTCCGTACTGGAATCCCTTGTCAACATCATAAGCCAGACTGGGAAGCACTCCGAAATTCCATCCCGTTTTGATTTTCCTGCCGTTTTCGTCCACCTCTTCCTTCTTCTCTTTCTTCTCCTTCCTGACGGAAGGCTCACTGCTCATTTCAGAATCTGCAGCCCACGACGGTCCGCACATAAGCATTCCGGCAAGCATCAGACAACATAGCTTTTTCATATTGATATTATACTCTTTTGGGTTAAAGATCCGGTATGTATCCGCCATCATCAAAAATGAAACTTGTCGACCCCGTACAGGTACGATTTTTAATGATTACTTATTACCTTTGCAAAGGTAAAACATTTTACCGATTATTTCACTGCCCCGTTCCCGGGCATCTGCGATTTTCACAAGCCCGGGAGATGTTGATTTCGTTATTTTTTAATGATTACCATATAACTCATAATTCTTACAAAAATGAAAAAGATTCTATTGCTCACCGTTCTGATGTCGCTGGCAGTATCGGCCTCGGCACAGATAGAAAAGATCACCGGCGTATGGAAAACCGTCGATGACAAACTTAAAGTGGAAGCCTCCGTGGTAACCATATATCAGGATACCGACGGTCTGTATTACGGCCGCATCGACCGGATGCTCGTGTCCGGCCACGACGATTTCATCGGCAAGATGGTCATAATCGGGATGAAATGCGAAAACGGTGTCCTCAAGGGGGG
>DCIQ01000101.1:1710-3603 GCA_002317435.1 Bacteroidales bacterium UBA1722
GTCCTGATTCTGCGCGGTTCCCTGGACAAGAAAGGCGTCTTCGGCCGCAGCCAGACCTGGGTGAAATAATCGGACCGACATCGACTGGAGAACATATCGATATGAGCAAATCATTTTTGGCAGTCACCATCGCTTTCTTATGTGCGGTATCATCATGCAGAAGTCATAGTGCCGGGCTCCACGATTCATCATCGATTGACAGCCTCAGGAATATCGTGACATACCTGGCATCTGACGAATGCGAAGGAAGGCTCCCTTTTACCGCCGGAGCTGATAAAGCCTGCGACTATCTCGCGCGGAAGATGATGGAATGCGGTCTGCAGCCCATCGGAACCCACGGCCCGGAGCTGACCATCGATGATTTCAAGCAATTCGTTCCCCTGGTCAAGATCGAGACCGAAGTTTCGCCCGTCATGCGGATTTCCGGAGCATGCGACCTCGAACTTGAATATCTGAAAGATTTCACCGCATTCAATCAGAAAATCGAGAATACGGTCATCGATGCCGAACTGGTATTCGCAGGATATGGAATCAACTCGCCCGAATTCGGAAAGAACGACTTCGCCGGAATAGAAAATCCCGCCGACAAGGTAGCCGTCGTAATAGTCAATGACCCCGGTCTCGGCACTGACGATGACTATTTCAATGGTGACGCCATGACCTATTACGGCCGTTGGACCTACAAGTTCGAAGAAGGACTGAGGCAGGGGCTGAAGGGTGTTCTGATTATTCACGACGACATCGGAGCCGGTTACCCGTGGTCCACGGTCACAAGAGGCGCCGCCATGAAATACGGGCTGGACGATGAGACCAAGGACGGTGGACTTCCCCTTCAGGGATGGCTCTCGGGAAATGCGGCACGGAAGATTCTCTCCGGCGCCGGATTGGATGTCGACAGTCTTTTGCTGTCCGCCAAATCCCGGTCATTCAAACCCGTGCCCATAGGGGCCCGCGTAAAAGTATCATTGTCAAACAAGTTCACCGCCGACTCCAGTCCTAATATCGTCGGATATATTCCAGGGACTACCGATGAGTGTGTAGTCTGCACGGCCCATTGGGACCATCTCGGAGTCGCCGCTCAATCCGTTGACGGAGACAGCATCTGCAACGGAGCCACAGACAATGCCACCGCCCTCGCCTGGTTGCTGGAAACTGCCCGTGCCATGAAGACACTTGACCATCAGCCGCGAAGGAACATCGTTTTTCTCGCACCCACCACCGAGGAACTCGGGATGTGGGGAACCGAGTACTACGTCACCCACCCCCTCTTCCCGATGGAAAAGACAGCGGCGGTCATCAATAAGGATGTCCTGACCCTCTGGGGTGAATGCGCCGACATCACCGTCACGGGATATGGTTACTCCGATATGGACAGCTGCCTCGCGGCTATTGCCGAAGGCTATGACTGCTACATTATGGCCGACCCGGAAGCGAGCAACGGGATGTTCTACCGCTCGGACCACCTTCCTTTCATGCGCCGGGGAGTCCCGGCAATGTTTGCCAAATGTTGGAGCGACAGCCGCGAACACGGCCGCGAGTGGTCAGGAGCGAAAATCAGCGACTACTGGAGCCATATCTACCACACCGTTCACGACGAGACCACCCCCGAGGACGACTACTCCGGACTGAAACTGGAGACCGACATCTTCCTCGACTTCATCCTCGCCGTAGCAGACACGGATTGGTGGCCTCAGTGGAGCCGGACATCGGAGTTTCAGAGGGAATAGTGGAGAGCCCATGACACCGTCACTTTTCCACCCAAGACACAAAAACTCCCCGTTCCAATGAAGGAACGGGGAGTTTCAATATATTAAGTCTTAATAACTTACTTGGCGAGTGCGGTAGCGACATCCACTGCGACTGCCACCGTGCAGCCGACCATAGGATTGTTAC
>DCIQ01000101.1:3684-13419 GCA_002317435.1 Bacteroidales bacterium UBA1722
GCATACGGCCCATGGTGTCGGTCATACCGTAGGAAGCGGGACCTGCGGCCATATTGTCGGGATGGAGGGTACGGCCTGTACCGCCGCCGGAAGCCACGCTGAAGTAGGGTTTGCCGGCGAGAGTGCGCTCTTTCTTATACGTTCCGGCCACGGGATGCTGGAAACGGGTAGGATTCGTAGAGTTACCGGTGATGGACACATCCACACCTTCGTGCCACATGATGGCCACACCTTCACGGACGTCATTCGCGCCGTAGCATTTCACCTTCGCACGGGGACCGTCCGAATAGGGAATCTCCTTCACGACTTTCAGTTCACCGGTGAAATAATCGAACTCGGTCTGAACGTATGTGAAACCGTTGATACGGGAGATAATCATGGCAGCGTCCTTTCCGAGACCGTTCAGGATGCAGCGGAGAGGTTCCTTGCGGACCTTGTCAGCCTTGGCTGCGATCTTGATGGCGCCTTCGGCGGCTGCGAAAGATTCGTGACCGGCGAGGAAAGCGAAACATTTGGTCTCCTCACGGAGAAGACGGGCGGCGAGGTTACCGTGTCCGATACCCACCTTGCGGTCATCGGCCACCGAACCGGGGATACAGAATGACTGGAGACCGAGACCGATGGCTTCGGCAGCGTCGGCGGCATTCCCGCAACCCTTCTTTATCGCGATGGCAGCACCCACCACATAAGCCCACTTGGCGTTTTCGAAGCAGATAGGCTGGGTCTCTTCGCAAGTCTTATAGGGATCGAGGCCATACTGTTCGCAGATCTGGTTGGCTTCTTCGATGCTCTTGATTCCGTTAGCATTCAGAACAGCGAGAATCTGAGCGATTCTGCGGTCCTGTGATTCGAATTTAACTTCTCTAAGTGCCATAACTGTTTTCTCCTATTCTTTACGGGGGTCAATGAATTTAACGGCACCCTGCTCTTCGCTGAAGCGGCCATAAGTACCTGTGACTTTCTTCAGGGCCTCGTTGGCGTCTGTGCCCTTCTTTATCTCGTCCATGAATTTACCTAAGTTCACGAACTCATAACCGATGATCTGATTATCCTTGTCCAGTGCGATACGTTTGCAGTATCCCTCGGCCATTTCGAGATAACGGGGACCTTTGGCCACTGTACCGAACATGGTACCCACCTGTGAACGGAGACCCTTTCCGAGGTCTTCCAGAGCGGCGCCCACATTCAGTCCGCCTTCTGAGAAGGCGCTCTGCGAACGGCCGTAAACTATCTGGAGGAACAGTTCGCGCATAGCAGTATTGATGGCATCGCATACGAGGTCTGTATTAAGAGCTTCGAGGATAGTCTTTCCGGGAAGGATTTCAGATGCCATGGCGGCCGAATGAGTCATACCGGAGCAGCCGAGAGTCTCTACGAGAGCCTCTACGATGACACCGTCCTTGATGTTGAGAGAGAGTTTGCAGGCACCCTGCTGAGGGGCACACCAACCGATACCGTGTGTAAAGCCGCTGATGTCCTTGATTTCTTTAGCCTTCACCCATTTCCCTTCTTCCGGGATGGGAGCGGGACCATGGTTGGCCCCCTGAGCTACGCAGCACATGTGCTGCACTTCCTGTGTATAAGTCATATCTGTTATTATATAGGTAATATTGTATTCCGTTATGGTCCCGCAAAGATAATATTATTTGGCCAAATTAAGCCCCACCTCATTATTGATTGAACGGCAAAAGAGGGCGGCACCCGCCGCCCTCTTTCAGAAGCATTCCGGACGATATGTCATACTATCTGACAAGAATCCGTGTTTCTACACATTCCTGACGGCCGGAAGAATAAGTCAGGTCGGCCCTGATGACATAAGCGCCGGCAGAAAGGGTGATTTGATTCGCCGAGACAGCCTCACCGTTCACATGCCAAGTGACTGAAGAAGGCGGATTGGATGCGCTCTGATCAAGTCTCAATTCGAACGTATCCCCCGCCTCATATCCGGATGATTCGACGTGAATCATATTGATTCCGGCCAAACCGATGACTGCCATGTTATTGACGACTGTGGCGGAAATCACGAAATTACCGAATTGGCAGTTCTGCAAATTATTTACATCAAAGGTCGTTCCACTATTATAGACCTTCCAAAGATTGCCATTCGTTACAGGAGAATTTAAATCCGCAAGGGGCAACGGATAATCATGCGACGAACCGAGAAGATAATATGCGAACAGAACTGACTTGCCTTCCGGAACGGTCAGATGCGCATCGCTTATATCTACGGTGCACATAGTGTTGAATACAGGTACGGAGACCGCACGGCTCAATACCTCTTCATTATCGAAGAACACTTTTACACCCATCTCCTGAACGGTACCGCTTCCTCCGTTTAAGGCCTTGAATGAAACAGACGTTATATCAAATCCGACATATTCCACAAGCTCTCCATCAAGGAAACGTGCCCCGGCATACCAATCATACCCGACATATCCTGAATTCCCGAGCGAATAGACGCTGACCTCCGAATATTTCTTCAATTCTGTCCGAGCCTGTTCCTGAAAGGAAGGAAGGGTTATCGTGATATTCACCGCAACGTCCACACTGACAGTAGCTGAATACTGCATATATCCGTCTTTCCTTGCAGACACGGAATAATCACCACTGGCGGAAATTGGTATCACGAAAGTGCCGTCCTCACCTGTAACGGCCCTCGACTCCCGAGTTCCGACTTTCCGGACAGGAGCACACAACTGCAGTTCACCTCCGGTGGCTCGACCCGAAACGGATGTCAGCTGAGTTTCGACAGGTGCCACGGTTATCTCCACTCCCGACAGGGGAGTTCCGTCCAAAGCCAAAGCCACTCCACAGACTTGCCTGTCAATTCCGACCCGGACATACGAAGCGCCGGTTCTGCTTTTAAAACGGATATCTGACAGACTGTACCCCGTAGGCATACCGTTCCAAGCCACTAAAGCAGGATCAGTCCCGGCATTCAGTTCCGTCACATTATGACTACCTGGGAAGAGCAACTCAGAATAGTAACGTATATTTGATTCCGGAGTCACTGTCTCCACCAGATCCATACACTGATGGTCGGCAAATATATTTATTTCATAACCGTTCAACCATTTGGAAGCGGCGGTAGTTCCGTCCGGAAGAACGAAATCGGATTTATCTACATGATATACGGCCATCCCCGCTGTACTGAGACTTGCATCCCAACCTTCAACGGGTCTGCTCTCGAAGAGGTAATATTCCCCATCACGTCCGGCAGGACAGTAATAGGCATTATTGCCGGATATCGGGAACAATGTATCGAGCCCCTCTTCCAGAAGTGTCAGACCAGTATCCCATCCCAGAATATGCCTTTCTTCATAGTTCAGGTACGGGGGAGTTCTTCCTTCGTTGTTATAATTCCCATAGGACATCAGTGACAGTTTGGAAAGTGCCAATCCACTACCATTCTCCTCATAGTCGGTATCATAGAAATCAGGCAGACCTATACTGTGAGCGAATTCATGGCAGAAGGTACCGATACCTGCCATATCGGCACCGCTGTCACCTCTCAGTTCTGAAGAACACGAATAGGAACGCAGTCTCTTATTATCAAGAATAACTGTAGTGTTAACCTGCCATGCATGGGGCCAGATAGTTCCTTCAGCACCTTCGGCGCTGTTATATCCGGCATAATAGAAAAATACGTTATCGATGACACCATCTCCGTCATGATCGTAATTAGCGAAATTCACCTGCGCGTCTGCCAACTGGCATGCTTCAGCCAGAAGTCTTGGAGCACCGTTCTGAGTCTCTCCATCATCCGCGGAATAATCTTCCATATTACCGCTGACTGTAATCGGCCCCACCACGTCGAACTTAGGAGTGAAACGTCCATGAGAGTTGTCAGTAAAATAATCCCTTACCGAACCGGTACCTCTGTTAGAAGAATATCCGGACTGGTTCATCATATCATCAAAAGCAGTCCGTGCCGCATTGTCCCCTCCCTGAAAACTCAAATCCTGAAACTGAATCAGCATTACGAGAAATGGACCGCTGCCGCTGACCGCATTGGTCTTCTTCAGTTTTTCCGCCTTCTGTCGTTTCTGAACAGCCGCGGCGACAGCATCCTTCGGCGGTTTCACGGCAGAACCGTCACCGGAAAGGGAGGAGCGGACGATGGCGCCCTGTGCCTTGGTGAGCCCGTCCGACCCGAAAGACGCATAGCGGTAGTACCCGTCAGCACCTTTGGTCACAAGTGAATTTCCGCAGGTAACCCAATTCAAGTACTCGTCACCGTGGACTCTGATGGTCAGGACCGAGCCATCGGGTTGTGTGACTTTTATGGGATAGGGATATGCCGGAGAAGCATCTGCAACCGAAAAACTGAACAATATCAGCGCTATGGAAAAAAATATTCTTTTCATTGAACGAAACTACCTTCTGATTATGAACAAATAATCTGACACTCCGTCATGTGCGGTTATCCAGAGTTTGGAAAAATCACCATCCTCCGTTATCCTGACGACTTTCGCCCCTTCTATGGGTTCATAGGGGTATCCCGACACCCCATTGGAGATGAAACGGGCTGTAAAACAATCCCATTCCTCCGCCGATTCGGGAAGCCCCTTTATGCTCCAGAAGATTCCCGATGCATTATGAACAAGTGTAAAATCCCGCTCTCCGGCTTCAGTACCGGTTATAACGGAAGAGCCATACTGTTCATAACCGTCCAGCGTCTCCCCTGAGAGACAGTAGGCGCCATAAGCATCGACACCTGCGATTCCTGTCTTCTCGAATTTGCTCGAGACGACATTATAATACCTGTTGCAATTGAGTTTTGCAGGGGTAAGCGGAGCGGAATATTCCCCGTCGCCATCTACGGAAACCTCTACCACTCTGTTCAACGCACTGTCCGCCGGTACCACGGCGACAGACATCATAAGAATTCCGTTTTCATTGATTTCGAACGGTCCGGTAACTTCAATCAATCCTTTGGCCGTCCTTTCTTCGGGAGTGGAGATAACGAACCCACTATTCGTGCTGTCGATGGAATAAGTCACCTGGGTGGAGATATTCCTGAGCGTAACCTTGGATGCCTCGCAGCCCCCGCTGATGCAGGGAAGATTCGCAAGATTAATTTTCAGGTAGGAGACTCCATATTCGAAATTCAGTTTTATCCCGGAGTATTCACCGACAGCAGTTCCGGCGGTAAACGTACCGGTAGCCACCAAAGGTACTCCCGAGGACCGGTCCTGAGCCGCGATGGAAATAGTCCTGTCCACGAAATCAAATTCATCCTCCGACTGATTCTCTATGGCAGGATAAAAGAGGCTGATACGGTCACCTGCATTGATGATACCTCTGACAGTTCCGCTGAAAGTAGAGACAGTGCCTCCCCTGTCCGCCGTCAAAGTGCCTGCAAGCACCTTCCCGGTAGTGATGTTGACTACGGACAATTCATCTCCTTCGCTCCATGATGCAGATACGAATGAGCCGAAGGTTCCTCTCCCTTCAACACCCTGTTCCAGTTCGGGAAGTAGGGCGTCGATACTGAAAGCGTGATTGAGAACAGGTCCAGGTTCGGATGTATTGACTTCTCTGGTGCACGAGATGACATACAACAGAACGGAGACCGCCACAAAAATGATACTTGTTCGTTTCATGGTTCGATAATCAATTAGTTTAAATTTTCTTCTTCCGGATAAGGATTGCCGGAAGTCACCAGCACCTCCTGAATCCGGAATTCCATCATACGGAGGGACGGAGGAAGATACGCGATAACACCGCTATTTTCAGGGAACACAATATCCACAATATCGTAGTAAACTATTTTTTTTTGCAATTATATAAATTTCATAATCAAAAAACAAAATCCGTACGCATAATTCTTGATTTTACAAGAAATTATATATATATATATATATATATATTACATCGATTTTCACCAAGTCACGTCAGATTACACCAGAAAATCTTCCTGCAACGTCATAACGCGCCCATTCAGAAGGGCTTCATCCCCCAGCAGACTGAATACCGAACCGTAATAGGCTTCGCGAAGAATATTTTCCGGCTGTATTCCCGTAATGCTGCTGCGACAGAATGCCTGCATGATTTCGAAAGAACCATCCCCTTCCGCTTCGGGCATGATGGTCACGCCGGAATCAGCAAGTGCGGTCTCGGCACTCCAACTCGTACCCGCGAAAGCGGAATTCGAGAAAATGCCTTTCTCTATGTCGGCTATCATCTGCCGCATCCCGCTCTTAGGAGCCGGCTGCTCAAAATATACCCGTGAGCCCGGCAGGTCTATCGTGGCATCCTTGCAGAGAATGAATTCCCCCATCCCGAAATGTTTGTTTGAGATTACCGACTCGAATGTCATGTTCACCCCCCCGGGGAAAGTGTATATGACAGCTACATTGTCGAATACTTCCCTGCCATCCTTCCAGTGGATGATGGAGCCGGATCCCACCACTTTTTCAGGAATCATCCCCAGAGCTGAGGTGCCGTTCTGTATCTGGTGACAGGCCAGTTCGGTCATCAGTCCGCGGGAATATTCCCTGTAGAGCCGCCAATTTATGTGACGTTCCAGTTCGGGGGAAGGAACGGGACGGCGCCAGTCGGCATTACGGAACCAGTGATTTCTGACATTTACCACGGGACCATACTTGCCGCTTCTGACATCGGACATGGCCTTCAGGTATTTAGGGTCGAACAGGCGTTGCTGTCCTATGAAGAAAACTTTCCCGGAGGATGTGCCACGCAGGTACAAGTCGTGACACTGGCTGATGTCATAAGCCATAGCCTTTTCGCAATATACGTTCTTTCCGGCTTCGAAAGCGGCCACGGCCATCTCATAGTGGAGATACAGAGGAGTGGCGATTACCACCGAATCCACCTGCGGGTCTTCCAGCAGTTTTCTGTAATCCGTATAAAGACGCGCCCCGGGGACCATTGCGGATGCCGCCTTGAGGTTTACGTCATAATTATCGCACAGCGCCACTATCTCCGCCTCCGGGATATTGAGCAGATGGTTTATGTGATACTGACCGCGCGATCCGGGTCCTATGACTCCGATACGGGTCTTTTCTCCGGCCACCAGTTTTCCTGTTCCCGAAGAACAGGCTTCCAACCAGGGAAAGGAACCTATCAGCGCTCCGGCCATTCCTATTTCCCCAAGTTTTTCCACGAATGAACGTCTTCCTATCTTCTCACTCATATTCATATTTCTAAAAATGTATAACCTTCAAAATCAGCCATTATGGCATCACGCTTCCGCTGTGGCGCCGCGAACAGCGCAGTGGACAGAATCTCGCAGATGAGGGCCGAAGTCCCTGTCACGGCGATATCCCGTCTGCCGGACACCACGCTCCCCGTCCCCGGATCCACTATATGACCTGCCCCGGAAGCGCCGTTACCCGAGATGGACAGTGCACTGTCCTTCAGGTCGAAAGCGATTTCCATCCTCCTGTATGGAGAGACTTTCCAACACTCTCCGAAAGGGTGGGCACCTATGGCGGCCACGGAACTGTCCCCGGAATTCAGGAGAGCCCGCCGCACTCCGCTGCGGTGCAAAAGCGTTCTGACCTTCTCCAGAGCGTACCCCTTGGCGAAGCCTCCCATATCGAACCATACGTCCCCGGAAGTTCTCGCCACCGAATGGTCCGCAGGGGTGCATCTGTATGCCGGACGTACCTGAGAGCCGCTGACCGCGGCGATGTCGAAGTACCCGCAGGTAGCGCCACGCATCCTCTCGCACAGTTCCAGCACGAAATATAAATCATCAGGAACATTCACATTTCCTTCCGAGCGGTTCAGTGAAGAGAGCGGCGAGGTATCGATATGTCTGTTCAGCAAGCTTTCCACCCCTCTGACCTCCGATTCGGCCGCCGTACAAATACGCTCCGCCCCGTCCCTGTCCGGAAACATGAACAGGAACTCGTTCCTCGTATGCATCGCTTCGAAAGAGCAATATGCTACCGGACACTCCGGATTCTTCTCACTGTATGTAAACAAAACAGTATTGTCAGCCTGACTATCCACAAAATGACATAGAACACCAGCGCCGTCACCACCACAAACCCGATCTGGGTAATGAGTTCATACCACGGGGTACCGAACTTGATGACGGAATAGACATTCAACAACTCGGCGGCGACGAGACACCCGGCCAGAACCAGCAGTTCCGCCTTAAGTCTCGTACCTTTGATAACCAAATCCTTCATCATATCTCCGCTTTATAGAATTCTTCCCACCCGGCACGCGGTACAGGCCCCCAGAGGAGCTGATTGGCCACAGGGTCATTTACTATCTGTCCGGTTTCACGGTCGAATATTATCTTGTGGCCAGTCCACTGGGCTATGACGCCCAGACAGAACACCTGACACAGAGGTGCGGCGACGGAGAATCTCGAATGGGCTTCTTCTTCACCGCGGACAGCCTTCAGGAAGTTTTCGTAATGGTTCGACCACTGCTGCGGGTATTCGGGCAGATGTCCTTCCCATTTGTCCGCCTCGGGACCGGGTATGAGGGAGAGGGTGCTTCCGTGAGAGCCGCCCTTCAATATCAGACCGCCGGCCATATATATCTCTTTCCCCGGATTCAGTTTGGCAGGCTGGATTTTTCCGCCGGCCACCGAAGGGATATTGGGATCGAGTTCCGACACGCCGTAACCTTCCGGCACGGGAGGTATATTGTCCAGTCCGTCATACCACGTCACATCCACTGCGGGCATCCCGTTTCTCTCGGGGAAACGGAACAGCAGGGTGGTCGACATAGGGTAAAAGAAGGGATTGTGATCCTTCAGCAGGAGAGGTTCCACCTCATAGGGAAGTCCCAGTTCGAGGAATTCGTGTGCGGTGTCCAGCAGATGCGCCCCCCAGTCTCCGAGAGCTCCCATCCCGAGTTCATACCAGCACCTCCACTGTCCGCAGTGATAGTCCGGGTGATACCCTCTTTCGTGGGACTGCATCATCCACACGTCCCAGTCCATAGTTTCGGGACAGGGCTGCGGATCCGGATATCTGGTCAGATGCGGATCCCATCCATGCCAGCGGCGGGAGTTGTTCATATGGGCGGTTATCGATGTGACATCCTTTATCAGTCCCGCTTCCTTCCAAGCCTTGAACTGGTAATAGTTTCCTTCGGAGTGTCCCTGGTTACCCATCTGCGTGACCACTCCGTATTTTTTCTCGGCAGCCATCAGAAGTTCGCACTCCGTGAACGTGCGGGCCATGGGTTTCTCCACATAGACGTGGAAACCGTGCCGCATGGCATCGATGCAGATGGCGAAATGGGAGAAGTCGGGCGTGGCGATGCAGACGGCCTCTATGACATCCTGCAACTCGTCGAACATTTTCCTGAAATCCTGATATCGCGGCACATCGGGACAGGCTTCCATGACTTTCCGGGTATGGGGCGCTCCCATATCCACGTCACACAGAGCCACCACGTTGATGAGTCCGGTGGCGGTGAAGCAGTCGAAATCCTCCTCGCCGCGGTTACCGATACCGACAAAAGCCATATTCACCTTCCCGTCGGCCGACTTCCTGACCGCTTTCTTCTTCCCGGCAGCGCATCCGGCCAGCAATGTAGGGGCGACAGCCACCGCCGCTGCTCCGGCAGCGGCCTTCTTCAGGAAATTTCTCCTGGTAATGTCATTTTTTTTCATAAGTGTCGGAAATTTAAGGAAAGATCAAAAAATAAGTTGGTAAAGATTTATGATGGAGCTTCGAGGATATATTCATATTTTGAAGAAGGAACTCACTGGTGGTGAGTGACTGATGAAAAATTGAA
>DCIQ01000083.1:0-12402 GCA_002317435.1 Bacteroidales bacterium UBA1722
TACTCCCGTCCTGTTGCGATAAGTATTTACAAGAGGATTATGGAGTTGCGTCCGAATTGGACAGACAAGGTCAAATGTGTGATGACCGGTTCAAACAACGACCCGGAAGAGTGGCACGATATCATCGGGAACAAGCAGTACAAGAAAGAACTGGCCAAGAAATTCAAGGATGACAACGATCCGCTCAAGATTGCCATTGTCGTTGATATGTGGCTGACAGGATTCGACGTGCCGTCATTGGCCACTATGTACGTCTATAAGCCGATGTCAGGCCATAACCTTATGCAGGCAATTGCTCGTGTGAACAGAGTGTTTGCCGGAAAATCAGGCGGTCTTGTCGTTGACTATATCGGAATCGCCAAAGCTTTGAAAGAGGCTATGCACGACTATACCAAGCAGGATAAGTCCAATTTCGGGAATATGGATATCAAGGACACTGCCTTGGTTGAATTCCAAAAGCATCTTGAGATTTGTCGTGACTTCTTCCACGGCTTTGATTATTCCGGATTCCACAAAGGTACTGATGCGGACAGAGCTGCAATTATCAAAGGTGGCGTAAACTTTATGCTTGATCCTTGCAGAGATGACAAACTACAGGAGTATTTGAAGCAGGCGCTACTCCTTCGAAATGCTGTCAGTCTCTGCCGAAGTCTTTTGAATGAAGAGCAGCGGTTTGAGTCTGCATTCTTTGAGACAGTCAGGACTCTCATCAACAGGATGAAAGCAAAGGGAAAGGTTTCAAAGCAGGACATCAATGCACGTATTGCTGAACTTCTCAAACAGGGAGTAAAAAGCGAAGGCGTTATCAATCTATTCTCTGATGTCAAGGCAGAGTTCTCCTTGTTCGATGCCGCTTTCATTGAGGAAATCTCAAAGATGAAGGAGAAGAATATCGCCATAGAGCTGTTGAAGAAATTACTGGCAGAGCGCGTTGCCCTTTATAAGAGGACAAACCTCGTGCAGGCGCAGAAGTTCTCCGAAATGCTTAATATGTCTTTGTCGAACTACTTGAAAGGATTAATTTCAAATGAGGAAGTTATAAAGGAACTTCTTGAAATGGCCAAGACGATTGCGACAGCTGAAAATACCGCTGATGAATTGGGCTTGAGCAAAGAAGAAAAAGCCTTCTACGATGCGCTCACAAGGCCTCAAGCCGTGAAGGATTTCTATTCAAACGATCAGCTTGTGGAGATTACTCGTGAGTTGACTGAGGCTCTCCGAAAGAACAGGACAATAGATTGGCAGAAGAAGGAATCTGCCCGTGCCGGTATGCGCAAGATTGTAAAGCGGCTTCTGAAGAAATATCACTATCCGCCAGAGGAAGAACAGAATGCTTTGGAGATTGTAATCAAGCAGTGTGAGCAGTGGGCAGACACTGATTCATATGAATATGATAATCTTTAATTTGAAATGGACAGCAAGATAAGGTATCCGAAAACAAAAAGAGAAGATAATGTTTGCAACATATGCCTGCGAGCAGTCGATCGACTCTCTTGGGATCATGTCCCACCAAAAGGATCCTATCTTCCATCACATACTCTTATCATGCCTTATCCTGAGGGTTCAGATGGAGATATCAATAATAGTAGACATGCGAAAAGTGCGGATGGTCTAAAATTTCAGACTTTGTGCAAAGATTGTAATAGTATGCTCGGTAGTAAATATGACAAAGAACTAAATTCATTTCTCAATTCAATTCAATTCAATCTACCCTGCGTTCGCCAATCTGTATACCTGAAATTTTTCATATAACAGCTAATAAGTAAGCAACTATGGACCAGCCCAAAATAGAACGCATGCTCCGCCTGATGAAACTGATGTCAGGCAATATCAATTATTCCGTGGAGGAGCTCTCGGAAAAGCTGGAGATGTCCGACAGGACCATCTACCGCTATATCGATACCTTCAAGAATGCCGGCTTCACCGTGACGAAGATCTGGGCCAACACATACAAGCTCGAAAAGATGCCGAAGGGGGCTCCGGAGTTTGACAAGCTGATGTATTTTTCAGAAGAGGAGGCCTATCTCATCAATTCTCTGCTGGATTCACTGGTGCCGACCAACGCTCTGAAGAAAGGAATCAAAGATAAGTTGGCAGTTATCTGCGATGCCACATCGATAGCAGACCATGTCGACCGCAGGAGCAATGCTGCAGCCGTAACAAATCTCGCCCGGGCAGCCAAGGAGAAGAAGAAGGTGCTGCTGAAGGGTTACGAATCAGGGAACTCACACACCATCCGCGACAGATATGTGGAGCCGTACGGTTTCACTACTGACTATATCGATGTCTGTGCATACGACCTTGAGGATAAGCAGAACAAGGTTTTCAAAATCCGGCGCATCGACGAGGTGGAGATTCTGGACGAGCCCTGGGAAGCGGAGAAGTCCCACCACAGGCAGGGAATGGACGTGTTCCGGATGACTGGTCAATACACCGGCCATATCAAATGGCAGATGACCGTGATGGCGAAGAACCTTCTTCTTGAGGAATTCCCTCTGGCCCGGAGGGAACTCAAGCGGAAAGGAAATTTCTGGATTCTGGACACCGACATCTGCAATTATGCAGGGGCCTGCAGGTTTTATGTGGGGCTTGTAAAAGAGATTAAGATCATCGATTCACCGGAATTCGAGAAATATATCGAAGAATATGTGACGGAATATCTGACCCGCAACGCTACTTGTCCCCCGCCGCCGAAATTTGAACAGTGACTGCCCTTGAAAAATGTACTATCTTTGAGTAATAGCTCAGGATGCCCTAATCACACCGGACAGCCTGTATGAGAAACAGATAGATTCTCCCGCAGGCTAGACATAAGTGAAGCAAAAAGTTACCGGGCGGCGGAAACCAGACGGACAGCGCGACCGCAGTCGCGATCAATGCTCATCGTATAAGGGGCACCGCTGTCGAAGCCAAATAAGTATGCACCGGACGCATTGTATGGTGTGGAAGACCAATAGGTGCCTAAACGTTTTGCATTGTAGACATAGTTTCCCGAACGGAAGCCGGAGGCAGGAAGGCAGACAAGACCTTCGACCTCGGCGGACGACCAGGTGGAGGCATCGTATTCTGATTCTATTGTACCTTCAAAATCATCCGGAGCGCTCACCAGACAGTTTGGATTTCCACATACGGTGACACCATATCTGTACAGTGAGTCTTTACGAGGTGAGGTGTCGCCGAACAGGAAAGACCATTCATCATTGGACAAGGTAAACCATGTGCCATCATCATCTATTGCCGTGCCCCAGTCCTTAAAGTCACCGGCATAAGCTCGGTAGTCAAACACTGTGCTGATTCCGTAGCAGGTGGCTTTCGTCGACCATCCGAACAGATCAACCACACTGCCGTTTGTCTGGCTGTCTATAGTGGTATTGCCTGCTTTGTAACCTATGTAGTCATACTGGTGCTCTGCGAATCCCCACGAATAAGATGCTCCGTCGCAGGTCGCCTGAAGGTTACCCTTCGAGAAACGAACTCTCTTCGTGGCACTCACTGAAAACACGCCCGGAAGGGGACCTTCGGGGAGAATCTGAATCTCTCTGGCCGTCGCGTTGCCGGCGGTGACTGTGACCGTATCGGCAAAGGTGCTGCTGAGGACGGTGTCGTCAGATTTGGTAATGGTCACGGTCAGGTCATCAGGCGCGTATTCTGCGGGAGGAACGACTATGTGGAAGTTCACTCCGGCGGAAGAGAGCGCGACATAAGGTGACACCACGTCGAGTGTCAGGGTTTTCGAGCTCCCGCCTGAAACGGCATATCCGGCTTGGTCCACGGCGAACAAACCTGCAAGGTTGTTGGCTACGGATGTGACGCTTACACTTTTCACTTCGATGGTATCCGCACCCTTGACGGTGATCTTGAGAACACCCATAGGGTTGGAAAGCATGATGCCGCTCCTGATCGTGCCTGTTCCGATTGAAGGGTATGCGTTCTCCGCAAGGCCGTTGTCAACATAGGTCTGAGTCGCAGGCATATGGACCGAAAATGAACCGGAACTGTAAGTCCAGTCTCCTCCGCACCATCCGTAGATCTCCGTATTATCCGTGACCAACGTATCCACCTTACCGGAGAACGTGCCTTGATCGGTACCATAGCCTGACGTAATCTCCAAAGCGACCGCTTCCACTGACCCTGTCCGTGGCACGATGTTCAATTTGTCACCTGTCGACCATGTGAGAGTATCTCCGCGTAAGCTGGTCTTAATCCGGACAGCGCCTGCCGTAATCGTCACCTGCCTATATTTTTCGGCCGGCGGCTCAGGAGGCCGTTCCGGATCATTCTTCCTGCAAGATGACACTCCTGCCAACACTGTCAGAGCCAAAGCAAGAAAGAAAACATTTTTCACAACCGCTCTCAATATTCTTCAAATTCTTCGGCAAATTTATACAATGTTCAGGTAAATTCCTACAATATTTCGGTAATTTTATGTAACGTGCGGTAAATTAACACAATACCTCGGTAAATTCACACATCGCGTGTCGGACCGGACAAAGGTGGACATTGGGAAGTCAGTTCTTACGGTCTTCCCCCCAAGGCATCCACTTATCCACGTCCACCCCTTCGAACATAGGCGCCTTGGTGCAGCGTGTGTCTGCTTCGCGACCCAGCAGGAAGCGGTCCACGAAGGCCTCCAGTTCGGGAAACTGTTCTTCGGGAAGCATACAGTGCATGTGACCGGCCCGGAAGGAATACCCCATCCGGTCCTCTATGCCGAATTTCTCCCATACCTTTCTGGCGGCGGCACAGGAGACATAGCCCGACTCGTCGGCCAGCCATTCATAATCGGGGTTTCCGAACACCAGAAGGGCTCTGGGGGCGACCAGGGCACAGAGTTCGTGATGATCGACCGGAAGACGGTCCACACATTCCCCGAACTGCATCATACTCTCCAGGAACCAGGCATAGTTCGTGCTTTTCAGCCTCTCCACCCATCCTAAAGTTTCAGTCACTCTCCATGCCGCGGCTCCGCCTCCACCGGGTTCCTGTGCGATGGTCAGGGCGATGCGCTCGTCGAAGGCTCCTGACCAGAGGGCCATCTTGCCGGCGAAAGAACAGCCGGACACAGCCAGATGGCGGATATCTATCCCGGAGGCTTCGCCCAATATTTCCAGAGCGTCGATGAGCCGGCTCACCCCCCAGGGCCAGGCAGCGTATGCACCGATGGCCTCCTGATCGGGATAGAGACGGTTAATGGGCTCGCTCCCGCGGGTCTGGGTATGGGACATCACCTCCTGAAACGGGAACCCTATCATGGCGATACCCCTGGAGATGAAGAAGTCCGGCGGCAGACTCCCGCCCCCCTGCCCCATTCCGATTACGGCAGGAAATGGTCCCGCCCCTTCGGGGCAATATACGGGGCAGTGCATCACAAGAGTCTCCCCGCCTTCGGTGATATTGACGACAATGGTATCCGGGCGATACTTCTCATAGGGGCTGTGAAAGGGCTTTCCGTCGAAGCCTGTCATAGGCGGTCTGGGAGTATCCGGCTCACGATACCCGACCACTTCAGCCGTGATGTTGCTCTTGGGAGTATGGGGCTTCTGACCCACTTCATAATGTGCCAGCATCGCGATTATCTCCTGACGCCGGCGCTCCCACTGACGGATATTCTTAACCCGACCCTTTCCGTCGGCCCACAGGAACGGGTCCGGAAGGGTGGATATGCTGTCCAGTTCTTCTACCGGCAGCATCTCGGGGACACCGCCCCTGCCCTCTCCGGTATTCTCACTGCCATAGACCGGAGGAATCCGCCGATTGCAGGAAGTCATCAGAAGCACCGCCACCAGAATGGTGACCGCATCACCGGCCAGACGCCGGACATCATTTTTAGATATTTTCATCATTCATCATTGGTTAAGGAAAGATCAAAAAATAAGTTGGTAAAGATTTATGATGGATTTTCGAGGATATATTCATATTTTGAAGAAGGAGCTCACTGGTGGTGAGTGACTGATGAAAAATTGAATATATACCGAAAAGACACATAAAGATTACCAAGTTATTTTTTTATCTTGACTAAGGTAAAAAACAACTGCTTACTTCAGTCCCGACACCATATCCTTGAACGCTGAACCGAAAATAAGATACGCCGTATTCCCGGCGATGGTGCCTTCGTTCTGTCCCCAGAGGAACGGCCAGTCGTCATAGTTCTCGAAGTGGTCCGGATGACGGAACAGCAGGCCCGGGGCCACATTCCCGGGGATGAATGAGAAATCAGCGCGGTTATTGCCGTAGAATACGGCTTTGGGCCTTACCGCACCCACTGCGGCCACGAGGGAGTAGTTATGATACTGGTGACAGCCGAAAATCCAGTTCACGGCCTTATAGGCATATTCGGGGCCGATGATGTCCGGATAATACTTGTGGGCGAAACATACGGTGGTACCGAACTGGACTACAGAGCCGCTTCCGGCCCAATTTCCCATCCCGATGGGGACACCATAGGGATTTTCCTTTTCATAACCGTCGAGGGTCTCACGGTATTTTTCTATATGCGGGCGGAGTTTTTCCCGATATGCCCCGTCAAGATAAGGAACAGCCTGAAGTGCCGTGGATATCGCGAAGGCGGGGAACTGGTCCAGAATGGTCCAGATGCTGCTCTGGAATTTGTCCAGATACCCGACCTCGCCGGTAGCCACATAGAGCTGGAGATTGGAACCGGCATCCATGCCCGGGCCGAAGCGACGGGACATATTGCCGGAAGGCATATTCTTTATCAGTTCCGACGCCTCTTCGTTCAGCCTCCTGGACTGATACAGCGCCCTTTCGGCCAGATCGTCATCAAAACCGCGCAGGACACGGCTGGCGGCCGCGAACATATTCGATGCGTTCATATCCGCGTATGGGTTTCTGGTGGTGAAGGCCCACATATCATCCGGCGTACCGCTGGAGAGCCCGTCGGCGGACTTCGTGTAGGGAGGGAGCGACGGGTCGTAATGGAGACCGTCGGTGATCGCGGCGGCATCCCCCAGATGATGGTAATTGTCCAGGACAGAGTTCGACAGTGCCGATGACATGTGCCCTATGTTCTCCGCCTGCGCTATCAGGTTCAGCACACCATGACGGATATACTGAAGGACATCGGGCATGCCGTCGGGACGATGCAGGTCCACGTAGCGCTGCTCTTCACTTACGAAGGTCTCATCTCTCAGAGGACGGAACATCTCCCAGAGATTCACCAGATTCTGAACTACACTGATGTTGGAGCCGGTCTCTATATCGAAATCCCCGGCATCGAAGAATCCTCCCACATTCAGGCCTGGAATCAGTTCCAGAGCCTTGTATTTCGTATCCGTGGCCGGTCCCTGTCCGTGAAGGTCGAAATGGTCGGTGCCCGGAGGAGCCTGGAGATATCCTTCCTTGAAGGGCTCACCGTGCCAGATGCGGTATCCCTCGTTTACGGTCATATGGTTCATGTGAATCGGAATCCATACGTCGCTGGTGGCATCTGTAATAAAGTCATATACATGCTCCCCTATCAGGAAATGGTTCGTCCGTACATCCCCGTACTGAATGTAGTAGATGCCGGGAGTCACCACCGGTGAGAAATCGAACCTGACGTAGTTATATTTGAAATACGGTCCCCAGAGTTCGGTCTTCCCGCGATATACTTCAGAGGATGTGCCGTCTTCCGAGATTCGCCATATCGATGCCTCCGGCAATACGGAATCATTCCTGTCCAGTTCGATTACCGCAGTCTTCGGCTGGGAAGGGACGTATCCCACCTGCGAGAAACCTATATTGGGCTCACGGATCCAGTCTTTCACGGAATTGGGTTCGAGCATCCAGGTAAGCACTTTTCCGGTCTTCCCGGCGGGGAGGAGGCTGCGCAGGACGAACCATCCGTTCTGTGCGAGCATCCTGCCGTCATAAAGGCTCAGTTCGCCGTCCTGACAGGTAACTTTTATCATCCTTTCGGGAGAATCGGGAGCCATCAGGACAGTATGTCCGGTCTCCAGTGGAAGCGGGTCCACGAACTGACCCGTCCCTCGGTCATCATAAGTCTTATACCCCTTGAACTGGCGGACTTTATCGCTGTTGGGGCGGGCTACCGTATTCGATACGGCATATCTCGGAAAAAGATTCGGCCGTCCGTCCATCAGGTAGGTCTTCCCCCAGTACTGGGAGGGCAGGAATTCCAGATTGAACCCGGCATCCCCCTCCAGCTCCTCCGGCAGCGGCTTGTCCAGATACACCGATATCTCTACGCCCTTCCCTCTCCGGATCACCTTGATTCTGGAATCGAAATCATAATGCTCATATCTGAGAGCCACTTCGATGGAGCCTTCTTCCCGGTTCACTTTCCGGTCGAGCGTGGCAGGGACCAGGTCCCACTGTTCCGGAGTATTGGAGAGCCTTACGGCTCCTCCCTGCACAGTCCTGACACCGTGATGGACAACCTCTATCCCGGAATTCTTCTCGTCATTGAAGCCCCCGTCGAACTTATTGCTGTAAACCAGCACATTCACACCCCGGGTCTCAAAATATTCCAGATCGTTCAACTCGAGATTCTGGGCATCGGCCGCCGGAGACAGGAGCACCGCAGCGCAAACGGCGGATAGGAAAATGAAAGGTCTTTTCATAGAATAGAACATGATTTTGGTACTTATGATGTTTCACGGAGGTCCCCAAGTTCCGCATTTGTGAAACAGGAGCATATCCGCTAACAAAATTAGGAAAATGGAAGAAGGATTCCTCCGCCGCGGGTTTAACATTTCTTCCAAATGTTCCAAAATCGAACCGGCGGCGGCCCTCCGGAAATATACCTGTTCCGGGTGGCTTGTTTTCTTGTGAATAGAATTGAAGTACAACTGGCATCGTCCCACTATGGGACACCTCTGGAAAATCCGGACTTTCCCTTGTCCAAAGAAAGGGAACACTATATACACTCGCGGTCGCTCCCTCCGCCTATACTGTAATTTGAATTAATTTGATTTCCCTAGAAACAACACTGATGCATTTTGCGTCATCGGGATTGAACAGGACATAGTTTACTCCCCCACTGTGAAGCGAACTGTTGAAGCATATTCCATCAGCAGTGTTTCGTTTGCAGTATTCGCAAATTAGCTGAGTCGGAATATACTCCAATTCCGTATCATACCGCCTCAATGGTTTGGATAAGTCATGCCTAATAGCCTCTAGAATCTTTTTCTTGACGACAGTATCAGATAAGGAATTTGTACCGTCATATGAAACGAACAGGCTGAATTTACTATTGAAATCTACTATTTTAAGATCGCGCTGAATACGAAATTTGCCTATGCTCAATCGATCAAGATACACCGACCGAACTTCATAGAAAGTAGTCTCTTCGTCTTTACACAGATACAGATACGGTATTCCTAGAGGATTTGCCCTTCCAGCAGTTGCTTTTCCTTTTTCAGGACAGCCCATGTTCTTGGCAGTTAATACCTTCTGCCCTTCAGGAGTAATTCTTGCACGGAACAACAAGGTGTTTTCCTTCAACGTGGAAGATGAAAATAATTCAGCATATTCGTCGAATTTGTCATGATCGACAAAAAAGCGATAGTTCTCTTTCACATCGGTTTTTAATTGTTCCCAAACAGATGCTCTGGCAGCAATATCATCAATATATGAAACCTTATCGTCAAGTTTTATGTCAAGACCACTTACGCGAATCACCTCAGCAAGAATGGTTCGAGCATATTGGACATCAGTGAATATATGCCAATCTTGTTCAAGAATTGAAATAACAGTATCCTGACTATTGATATCGGACTTAAATAGATGAATTACAGACACAAAGAAATCAGTAAAGACTGATATGTCGCACCTCTTCCCAATCTTACCGCAGACATCACATACTCCCTCATCAGTTGAGTTGTTCTCAACTTCTTTGCAAATCTCCTCATCCGCAAAACAATCCTTGCAAACCCACATACCCCTTCTACTTTATAACCTGTTTGATGAGTTCGAGATGGTTCTTGACAGACAGCTTTTTTAAATAGCCCAAACCAGGATATCCATCTGAATCCTTTGCCTTTGAAATCAGTTCGTCAACAGATGCAGTATGTTTTCTTCCTTCAAAGAATGGCTCAATCTTGCTGGCCGCCTCATAGAATTTTCCTTTGATATTGGACTGGTCAAAATTGTTATCCGAAACAAAATGATGCACATAAATCTGGTCATCAGACTTAAGGTAAGTCAAATGAATGGCTAATGCGTAGGGTAACATGCCACCTTCTGCATACTCGCTTGGAAGCGATGTATAATCGCCAAAACCACCAAAACCTTCTTCCTGCCAATAACAGAACATTTCAGAAAATGGTTCATCTTCCACGCTCAAATAATCGGCGTTCCTCTTTTTGTTAACGAAACAATCCTCGAAGCACACTATTGATTTGCCAGCATCCTTAATTGCCTTCTTTACGCGTCGAGAGACAGTCTTGCCAAAATTATTGATGACAGTTTTAACTTTTGCGTTGGAGATCAGAGTTGAAACATCCGGATTATCAACATCAGCGCAGGTCTTAAAGACAAGAATCACTTCGTTCCAAGCACTCTCAGAAATCTCCTTAGCCAACCCCAGTGCATTTCCTTGATAAAGATATGCAGGAATCCAAACACCCTCAGTCTCGGCAAGTTCTGGCTTTGACGATAAAATATTGAAGGAGACAGTCTTGTGCTTGAAATCCCCGTCATTCGGATTCATTATGAGGGAGAACTTCATCCCATTGGCCATAAGTTGGTCAATGGCTAATGAAAGAGCATTTGTGGACTGATTAACAGGTTCAATTATTGGGAGAATCTGTTGTTCATTTCGGTTTTCAGCGGAATAATCCCTTAATGCCTTCAACTCGAACTGTTTGCCTCGTAGATAAGGATAATACATTTGTATATCAGTTTATTTGAGCGTTCAACCTCAGTAAAAGAATTTCAATGCCTCTTTTGTCAAGGCCAAGACTAAGGCATAACTGTCGCAACTCAGGTGGGGCGTTTTTGAGCAGTGCCGTATTATTTTTCCTTTCCTTCACAGTATCGCGAAAGAAAGATTTAAGTTTAGAAGTCGGAATGCCATACATAAGTTCACGGCAAGCAGCATACATATTATATCCCGGAACACTTGGCAAGTAACCGCATTCCTCGATTATCAGTCGTTTATATTCGTCCGTGCGAAGAATGTTTATGAGAACATCAACGTCTATCGCATCATTTTTTGTCGCAGCTCTTTTCTCTTCGAGATTGATACTACGGCCTATTTTAGACAAAGTGATAATTCCTATTTCTGGTGCGACCACATCGCAATACTGCTCATATTTATCATTGGGGATTACGATGTAGCATTTATCAAAGACTTTCTGATAATCGGCAATCTGTTTCCCCAGCCTTTTCGGAGAATCCAAATCTGTCTTTATCTCAAAAGCCTTGCTCTCGCCATTGAAGAAAGCAATATCGGCAATTGAATTACCAACCTTGAATTCATTGAATACAGTTGTACCCTTTGTTCCATATTTTGCAAGAAGTTCCTTGATGATTTCGTTTTTGTACACATACTCGCAACGATAATTCGATGCTAAAGCCCTGTACATTAGTTTGAGATAATCCAAATATGAGTTTGCCCGAACAACACCCTTGTCATAATTTTTATAAACCCAAGAAAGATGCTCAAAGTCATTGAATCGAATTATATCCATAATTGCTCCACGAGAAAAGGCGGACGAGTAACCCCGCATCCGGTTTGTATCTATGGAACAAGCGTTTGACATAATTATAAATTATTGACTTACAAGCAAAAAAACGATGCCATCCAACCAACATTATTGCAAAATTACTATTTTTTTCGCATAGGGCAACTCTACATACAAGATACTTCGGTATAATACATAAGCGGTCAAGCCCTCCTTCCTCCGCTCCCTGAAACGAACATGCTCACCGGGCCTTTTTACGAAATGTAAGCAATAGCACCACGATGCAGATCACACTGACGGATCCGCTGATCATACCGACGGCACTGTCACCGATCAACATCATCGCGGCCAGACAGAGCGGGCCGGCGAAATCACCGACGCACGAAGCCATCGCGAAGATGCCGTTCACATCGCTGGGGATGATTCCGGATTCTCTCGCCGACTCTATTTGAAACCGTTCGACAAGGGTCTGAAGCACGGGGCTGAATACGCCCAGAACGAAAAGCGTTACAGCGAAGCAGGCCATCGTCGGCCGGAATGCGAATGCGAAGAACGCCATCACCAGCGCCGACAGGCATATGATGACAGAAGAAGAGACGCTCTTATCTTTCATCGAAGAGATGATGTTCGGAGAAATCGGAATGGGCAGGAGCTTCGTCATCAAGGTCAGGAAACCTACAAGCAGGACGGTATTGCCCAATTTCTCATTGAACATAGGCAGCATGAATGAAGTGTACTGCATAAGGAAACCGAC
>DCIQ01000083.1:12414-13322 GCA_002317435.1 Bacteroidales bacterium UBA1722
ACTTAAGCACACGCTCCGACATTACGGACGTGCCGTTCTTTGACTTGACCTTGTCCAGAAGATATATGTACCTGTCATCCATAGCCACTTCGGAGAAGACATCCGGAGCGACAGAGGATGCGTATTCGGTAGAAATGACGGACCTGACGGTCTTGTCAGGATTCAGGACAGTCAGACGGGTCCAGTAGTTATCGACGACACAACCCACACCCTCATCGTTCTCAAATGCCATCACCGGCATATTCCAGCTTATGGAACTGTCATGAGAAGTCAGAAGGACGGGCGCATTGAACACGAGTTCAATGAACGACAACGCAGCCGATATCTGCAGGATGTACTTGGCCGATTTCATCTACTTACGCGTCTTCCGATAGGCTATGGGGGATCCGAGACCCGAAATCAAGAGATTGCAGCACTATCGGCATTTAAATTTTTTACGCAAAAATAAGACATATTCCACCATTTTCCCAAAACGGAACAGGTAGCATGGATAGACGCATTTCTATGCCATACCGCTAAGTGAATTTCAAAAAAATCCGCTCAGGAACCGGACTATGCTGTCATAAGTCAGCGGCCGGGTATTGATGTTGTCGATGGCTCTTTTGACCAGATACTTCTGCTTCAGTGACAGTCCCAACGTATCGAGCCTGTCTTCATCGAAAATAACGTATTCAGCGTAATATTTCGGTTCCGCGAAACATTTCTCTATTTCACGGAGCATCTCGGCAGTGACGGTATATTCCTTCCTGACGAGCCAGACTTTGCCGTCAGTGATGCTCTCATTGGGTGTAACCGCCTCCTTCAGGAATTTGTGCACATCCTCCATATCACTGCTGCTGACCTGGTCCATGGCATAGTTGGTCTCCCTGACGTATGTCAGGTCGATGGCTTTTGACAAATACTTGTTA
>DCIQ01000014.1:0-1489 GCA_002317435.1 Bacteroidales bacterium UBA1722
CGCAAAATAATGAATAATTTTTGGAATTCGGAAACAAATGGTGAAATTTGTGAGCCGCCCTCTATGAATAAGGTGGACTGAAAAACAGATGAACTGATATGACCAACATAGCTATTTTCGCCTCTGGAAACGGCACAAATGCCGAAAATATAATGAACCGGTTCATGAATTCCGACGTGGCCCGGGTATCGCTTGTCCTCTCGGACCGGTCTGACGCCTATGTGCTGGAGAGAGCCGCCCGCTTCGGAGTCCCCACCGCCGTCTTCAGCGCCCGGGAATTCAGGGAAGATATCTGGCCGGGGAGCGGCACCGTCTCTTCCGCCTTCCCGCTCCGGAATCAGATGCCCGGCACCATAAGCGGCTTGCTCAGACATTACGGCATCGGAGTCATCGCACTCGCCGGATTTCTCCTGAAAGTTCCTCCATATCTTCTGGAAGAATGCCCCCACCGCATTCTGAACATCCATCCCGCACTCCTGCCCGCCTACGGGGGGAAGGGAATGTACGGGATGCACGTACACGAAGCAGTTATCTCCGCAGGCGAAAAGGAATCGGGAATCACCATCCACATCTGCGACGAGCAGTACGACCACGGCACCATCCTGTATCAGTCCCGCTGCGGCATCACACCGGAGGACACCCCCGAATCACTGGCCGCCAAAATCCACTCTCTGGAGAAGGCATATCCCGAAGTGATAGAACAGTTCATCCGCAGTCTGTCTGTCTGAGAGCGGAATGCCCGGGCCACTCACTTTCTTTTTACAAGTTTTTTTCGGATATTTGACAGTTCCCATGAATTTGCACCTGCACGATTCCTTACCCGACCGAATTTTTCAATTATCACATATTATCAATCAGCATTTATGAAACAGTACATCATCATCGCTGTCGCAGCATTGATACTGCTTCCGTCCTGTCAGAAGGAGCCCAGCGTATCAGTAACCCCGCAGACCGCCACCGTATCCACAAAAGGCGGCACGGTCAATTTTACAGTTTCAGCCGACGGCGAATGGCAGACTTCCGCCGCTGACGACATCATCGTATCCCCCTCGTCAGGTTCCGGGAATTCACCCGTCAGCATAACCGTTCCCGAGAACAAGTCCGGATTAGACAGAAACGTAGAAGTACTCTTCTGCTGTGTAGGGAGCAGTTCGAGACAGACCGTCACCATCACACAGGTGTTCTCCGAAGACCCGATTTCCATGAAACTGTCCAATGTCCCCGACACCGTGGATTTCGCAGCCGGAGACTATACAGTAGAACTGGAAACCAACTATGGCTGGAAGGCATACTCCAAGACAGATGAAATCACACTCACTCCCGACCACGGTAATGCAGGTACGTCATCCATAAAGATTTCTGTCCCCGCACGCACCGATACGGCCACCGCATACAGGGAACTGGGCATCACAATCGACATAAAAAGCGTCAAGGAACATAGCATCCAATCGTGGTCTATCGAACAGATGGCGCCGAACATTCGGTACGG
>DCIQ01000014.1:1603-1907 GCA_002317435.1 Bacteroidales bacterium UBA1722
GCGACCGGTTCCATCTGCTATCCGCAGGGGTTCACCAATGTGACCACCTGGAAAGACACCACTTACACGGATGCGACCAGAACGACCATCAAAAACATCTCCTGGAAACACTCCGAAACATTCGCACCTCTGCAGGACGAAGCTTCGATCGCGTCGCACGGACTTCTCTACAGCTGGGATATAATATTCGGCGAGGCCGTCACAAAGGACAATTACGACACTTTCGAAGGCTGTCGGGGCATCTGCCCCGAAGGATGGCATATCCCTTCCAAGTCGGAATGGAAAGCATTGGTCGGTTATGTAA
>DCIQ01000014.1:2022-2402 GCA_002317435.1 Bacteroidales bacterium UBA1722
CAAAAAGTACTCGGCGACCAACGTAATAACCTCTGCGATGAGCAACGTGCCGGAATATATCGGCAGGCCGGCCATGACTTATATCGCATCTTCCACCGGAAAAGCACCGGCGGCCGGCAAGGATGCCACACAGATGTATGCACCTATGAGCACATTCAGCGCAGGCACCTATGACAAGAGCACCTCTACTGTCCCCGATCTGGGCAAATACCCCGACGGACGTCTGACCGTAGGTTACGCCAATTTCGCAGGTGGCTTCGTCCAGGTCCGCTGCGTCATGAACAAAACAAAAAATGAATAACTTATCCCACAACTGATATGAAGCGTTTCATATCAGCGCTTATCATCATACTTACCGTTATCCCGGGCCGGAACACATA
>DCIQ01000014.1:2552-3508 GCA_002317435.1 Bacteroidales bacterium UBA1722
GGTCTGCCTTCCGGCAAGTTCACCTTCGAATTCTCCATCCTCGGGTACGAGACACGCACCCTGCCGATGGATATCCGCAAAAACGTACCGGCACTCCGCATCCGGATGGATGCCACGTCGCTGACCCTTGACGAAGTGGTGGTCACGGCGAAGGAGGGGGGAGAGATGACCACCTCCTCCAAGATATCCAAGCAGACCATAGAACACGTCCAGCCTTCCAGCCTGAGGGACGTGATGCAGCTGCTTCCCGGAAGCGTCACCGAAAACCCCACTCTCACCACGATGAACTCGCTGTCCATCAGGGACATCAGTGGCAATACGGCAAATGCGCTCGGCACCGCGCTGGTGGTGGACGGAGCCTCGCTCAACAATGATGCGAACCTGCAGACGCTATCTTCCGGAAAAGTCATCAATGACGCTGACAATAACGTAAAATCTTCAGCCGGAGGAGGCGTTGACGCCCGACAGGTCTCCACTGACAATATAGAATCAGTGGAAGTCATCCGCGGCATCCCCTCGGTGGTCTATGGAGATCTGACCTCCGGAGCCGTGGTGGTAAAGACCAAGGCAGGTGTCACTCCCTGGGAAATCCGCCTCAAGACCGACCCCCATCTGAAACAGATATCCGCCGGCAAAGGCTTCTCTTTGGGAGAAAAGGCCGGTATGATGAACTTCGACGCCGACTGTGCATACGCCTATAACGACATCAGGACTCCCTCTTCGGCATACCAGAGATTCAACTTCCAGGTGGGATATTCGAACAACTTCGCCAAAAAGTTGCAATTCAACGTAAAACTCCGGGGAAACTATTCGAATGCCTCCAACACCTCCGACCCGGACCTTTTCCTGGACGAAGTTTCAAGAGAACGGGAGAAGGGACTGAGACTTAACGTAAACGGCCGCTGGATAGTGAACAGGCCCTGGCTTACCAACGTAGAATATCTTCTCACCGGAAG
>DCIQ01000014.1:3688-3984 GCA_002317435.1 Bacteroidales bacterium UBA1722
CAGTACGGCAGCATAAAGAACAAAGCGCTGGCAGGTATTGAATGGAAAGCCGATGGCAATACCGGCTCCGGGAAACAGTTCGACCCGCTGTGCCCGCCGGACCCCTCCTCCCCCACGTCACTCAGGAACCGTTCCTTTTCGGATATCCCGTTCCTGCACCGCCTTACGGCATACGCGGAGGACTGCATAACCCTCCCTCTGGGTTCCACCGCCCTCGAACTGCAGGCCGGAGTGCGTTTCAACACCATAATGGCCTCCGGCATAAACACTTCCCGGTATTCCTGTCTGGAACCCCG
>DCIQ01000014.1:4172-4453 GCA_002317435.1 Bacteroidales bacterium UBA1722
GGATACGGAATGAACGTTATCACCACCAAGAGTGTGGAGACACTGAACAATGCTCTCAAGCCACAATCCTCCAGAAACATAGAGGCAGGTCTGGAATTTGAGACCAAACCGGTGAGCGGCTCTGTCGTATATTATAACGAAGCCTTGACGGACGGATACGGCTTCATCAAGGACTACATCCCGATGACCTATACCAGATACGGATATACCTGGAAGGATGACAGCCACTCCACCGTGGTCCGGCAGGATGAGTACTATCAGTCCGGAGACAGATTCACCTA
>DCIQ01000014.1:4564-5380 GCA_002317435.1 Bacteroidales bacterium UBA1722
ACAAGTGGGGAGTGGAATTCACCCTCGATTTCGCTAAGATAAAGGCCATCAACACATCCATCAGCGTCAGCGGTGCCTATATGAATATGACCTCCGGGAATACGGAATACACTTCACTTCTCTATTCGGGAAGTTCCGGAGGAAGAACATATCCCTATGTGGGCATCTACAAAGGTTCCAGTACATCATCGAACGGTTCGGTCAAGGAACGGCTCTCGACCAATATCAGGTTCGTCACCCACATACCAAGCATCGCGATGGTGGTCACCCTGACGGCCCAGATGGTATTCATGGACCGTACCAGAAACCTGGCGGAATTCAGCGGGGAGTCTCTTCCCTACTACTACGATGAGAATGGGCAGAGAATCTCCGGACAGCAGGCCCTGAACGACACCGAACACACCAAGCATATCGCTCCGGTGATGCTGATGGACCGTTCCGGCCGGCTGATACCCTTCACACAGGAGATGGAACAGGACCCGGCGTACGGCAATCTCATAATAAACACCAACACGTCCACCTATTACATCACGCAGAGCTACCCTTTCTACGGGATGCTGAACATCCGTCTGACCAAAGAGATAAAGAAAATCGCCACCATATCCTTCTATGCCAACAACTTCCTGAATCTCAGGGGAAGGGTCAGAAATTCGGTCACGAAATATCCCACGGACAAGAACACTCCCATCTACTTCGGTGCGGAAGTGAAGATAACCATCAGGTAACTGTCAAATAAGCGAGTAATATGAAAAAGATATATACACCCCTGATCGTAGCCGCTGTCTGTCTGACGGTCTCCTGTATCCGCCTGACCAA
>DCIQ01000014.1:5474-7435 GCA_002317435.1 Bacteroidales bacterium UBA1722
GCATCTTTCGTATATACCGCACATCCGGATGCATCCGGTCATGTCCGGTTCGATGTGCAGCCCGGAAAATACGACCTCATGGCCTCCGTGCACTATAAGATCACGAGAGTATCGGCGAATGCTTCACTGAACGAGTTCCTTCTCACGTCCGAAGGCATCGTACAGGAAGACGGCTCCGTCAAGCCTGCCCTGCTGGCTCTCGAGATGAATGTAGTGCCTCCGGGAGCTCCTCTCATAATCAAGGAAATCTACTATCACGGCTCTTCCACTCTGGACGGAGCCAACTATACGAAGGACAGATATCTCAGCCTCTACAATAACGCAGGTGAGGGAGGAGAGGACGTTTATCTGGATTCACTCTGCATCTCCACGATCTTTCCCTATAACTCCACCACAGGGGACAACCCGTGGTACGGACGGGACACCATCCCCATCGCCCAGATGTTCTGGATGATACCGGGTACCGGCAAGGAGCACTGCCTCCATCCCGGAGAAGGAGTCACCATAGCGATGATCGCCGCGGTGGACCATTCCGCAAGAGCCGTTTCCGGTCTCCAGCTGAACCGCGTCAAGTTCGGGTGCTACGCGGAAAGTCTCCCCGGACACGAAATAGCCGCCGGTGTCACACCACTTGTGTGCTATATGTGCGGTCAGGGCAATACGTGGGCTTTCTCCATCCACTCTCCCGCCACCGTAATCTTCAGACCGGAAATGGGGGTGGATGCATACTGGAAAGATTCGATGAAATGGGAACGTTATCAGCCCGGACAGACGACAGGGACCAAATATTATCATATTCCCAAGAGTTGGATAATCGATGGCGTCGAAGCCGTCGACAAGCCCGAAGGAGCGGTAAAACGTCTTCCGTCCTCCATCGATGTATCCTATGTCTATATGAATTCCTCTCACTATTCCGGGAAATGCATAACCAGAATTCCGGATGAAGAAAGTTCCACCCCGTCCGTAACAGTCTATAAGGACACCAACAATTCCGGTGAGGATTTCGAACACGACACCCCTCTCAACCCGTATTACTGCAGATAAGCCATGAAGAAAACAGTCATCAATTCCATCCTCTGCATCCTGTTCACGGCTGCCTGCGTCCTGCCCCTCTCCGCCCGTACCGTTTCCGCCGGGAAGGGTGACTACACCATAGGGAGACTGGGATGGGCCAACCTTTGGCTCAATACGGCGAATCCGGCCGGACTGACGGGCAATTCCTCATTTCTGAGCGATTCTCTCCGTGCCTTCAGCCAGGCCGCCCTGAAAGCGGATTACACTTCCGGGGCTCTGAAAAACATATATGACCCCGTCACAGGCATCACAGGAGACCTCAGCGTAGATTCATACATGAAACTGGGGAACACCTACCTCCACGGAAGATTCGGATACATCTACGAATATGGCACCGATTACAGATGGAGAGGGATGACGGACCCCTATGAAATGCCCTTTATGACGGCAGACAGCATCCCCGGAAACATTTCGAATGAGCTCTACACCATGGAGGCCGGGATAGGTATACCCTTGGGCGGCGGATGGTCCATAGGTATCGATGCCGGATATGACGCCGGCATACTGGCCAAACACAGGGATCTCAGAAACAAGAACACATATATGCTGTTCGACATAACTCCCGGTGTGAAATACGCTTCCGGGCATTTCACCGCAGGTCTGTCCCTGTGCTACCTCAGGAATACCGAAAAGGTGGAATATAAACAATATGCCGACGCCACGGAAAAATATCTCTTCTCCATCTACGGGATGTGGCACTATAACTCCACCGGATTCAGCAGCGCCGAGAAGAACAGATACCGCCGGCGGGACGAATATGCCGGGGCCATACAGTTGGGACTGGACTATTCGGACTTCCGTATCCTGAACGAATTCGAAGCCAGATACACGGCTTCTTCCCAGACGGAAGCAGGAACCAACAATCTCCGTTACGGAGACACCGGGAA
>DCIQ01000014.1:7504-7627 GCA_002317435.1 Bacteroidales bacterium UBA1722
GGTCCAGGATGAACGGATACCGTTTTCTCCAGCGCCAGGAACTGGATCCGTATTCCAAGGTGCGCGTATGGGTGACCTACGGAGGTCCGATCTACTGCTATGACAGAAGCGACCTGACTTCGG